>CAKZWP010000156.1:0-23870 GCA_937921845.1 uncultured Sulfurovum sp. | reverse complement strand
AGTGCGTTGAGAATAAGCTTAACAAAAATCGGTTATTGTTAATTAGAGTAGATCTAAGCTTTATAAGTATGTTGTTTTTATGTTTTTGAAGGATTACAAAAACGATATTAGAATACAGATCGAGTATCATGATAGTGTTAGTATTATATCTGAATTTTTAACCAATGACGTAAAGTATGCAGTAATCAGCGTTTGAATAACTCTCTCACAAACGCAGAGACCATGCTACTAGTAAGTCTTAAATATATAGACACAGGTAAAGCCCTAATATACGTAATCTAATAATTTATAGGCTGTCCATGTTTTTCATTACGTTTTATATAAATATTAACTTGTATGTGTCTAGTAATCAAATAAAGAATATGTGAGTTTATTGATACAATATATCTAAAATTAATCTATTTTGTGTTTAAAATGAGACATAATCTTATTTAGAAGTTATTATGCAGTTACACTAAACGTTATAAAATATGTTAAATTATAAGGTTTTAGTACAGAAAGATATAAAGGCAAAGTATCTTACTGACGGACTCATCTATCTTACAGAGAACCTACGCGGGGGACAATACTAAAAGATTTATGGATACGATTCAAAAAGTAAAATAACACAAACTTCTAACTCTAAAACTCTGCACAGTTATTGCACAGCTAATCATTACAATAAACATATAGAGTCGATAAAAGGATACATTATGAAAACGATTTATATGTTGGTAGCTATGCTACTGGTTTCGGTAAACAGTTATGGTGGAGAATCTTCTACAGATAAGATTACTCGTGCCCAAAGTGCTGCACATCCTGGTATTAGCAAAAATGCAACTATAGTTGATATGGATGGTACAACCCTCAAAAAAGGTACAAATGGCTGGACATGTTTGCCTGGTACTTTGCCCGGAGATAAAAAGCCCATGTGCAATGATACAGTATGGATGAAAATGATGAAAGCAGTCGCTACGAAAACAGATTTTAAACCTGATCGTATCGGTATATCATATATGCTACAGGGTGATGCTATGGTGAGTAATTCTAGTCCTTACGCGACAGACCAGGGAAACGGTGATGTATGGGTGCAGGAAGGACCACACTTGATGATCATAGTACCCAAAGAGCTACTCAAAGGACTTACAGATGACCCATTCAACGGTGGACCTTATGTGATGTGGAAAGATACACCTTATGCACATATTATGATTCCTGTTAAAGTTGAAAAGTAATGTATTATGAGTAAATAATGCCACATTTTGTTCTGTCTTTAATGAGATGGGATAAGCTAGCATGATATCAATAAACACTATAAAATATGTGACGTAATGTCAGCTAAGAAAACCTTATAAAATATATAACTTTATAAGGTTTTCATTGCTCATTTAGAATTACTGCATACCGCTACATCGACAAAGCTTATATTCTATGTTAAATTATAAGGTTGGGGTACAAGTACTTATTTTATAAAGAATTTCATTATGATCTTATCACCCTTCTAGGGGATAAATATATTTTTTATTTATGATAGAATATAAATATATAACTATAGGAGGAAGATTTATGAATCAAATTATAACAATCTTATTAGCTGGGACAGCTGCAATGTTTATGAGCGCATGTGGAGGGGGTTCTTCTGATCCAGTTGACCCAGTTGAGCCAAATACCAATAAATATGATTTAAGAACATGGATAGATACAGGTGGGTATTTAATTAATGGAGAAGGAACATTGACCTCACCTGAAGGTACAATAAATGTAACTGGCAGTTTTAAATCTGAATATTTAGGTACATCGACAGCACCTACTGGTGAAACTGTACACGACCACAATATTACAATGATTCTTAGTGCAGAAGGACTTACAGCCTTGGAACGTAAGTTAAGTAGATCTACATATATGGGGAATGTTGTCTCAGTGACTAATGCGATTGGAGGTGGACCTTGTGAAACGACTCTTGAACTTTCTGCTTTGACACCTGTACCTACTGATGCTGAAGTTGGATATATGTCTGAAGTTGTACCTTATCTGTGTGATGATGGTAGATATATAACTAATCAAATAAAATTAGAAGATGCTGGAAGTGGAAATGCCTTATTCTCTCTTCTTATTAATGTATATGAAAGTGAAGGGGGAGCACTCATAATAAATGAGACAGATAGTATTGTAATTACTCCAGATATGAATTTGGTGAGTGGAGAAATAATAGGTAGTTTCCCTCTTTCTAATGTATCTTACGAATTGTACTCTACATCTATCGTACAAGATTAAATGTATTCCCTTGCCATAATAGCAAGGGTTTTTTATTTATACAACTACTTTAAACTTTTCTAAATGATAATAGCTATGGGAGTGAGGTTGGGAACCTTATAAAATATATAACTTTATAAGGTTTTCATTTTTTATTAGATCCAATCTTTTACTACCTTACGACAGCTATAATTGCATTTTATAGCTGTGTGTAATATCAGATTTATATTTGTATTCCATAGAAAAAGAGTAGATCATTACTCTTCATTAATACGCTCCATCACACTTTCAGAAAACATATAGTCTGTCTCTTTTCCGTATGCATGGCATTTTATACAGGATTTAATTTTGCCCTGATGCCATCCTTCCATTCCTGTTTCATCATAGACTCCATACCACCAGTCACCATTGTCCGTGTCATAGCCTTTTTCCATCTTTATCATAATGGTAAGTTTGGATGTTTCAGAGCGCTCTGGATCAGGATAAATTGGTTTCACTACAATTGAACCCACTGGAAATAAATCTAATTTTTTAACATAAGACCCTTTAGCCAGTGTATTGACATAGATATCGATCCATGCCCGGTGTGAATCGGACTTTAGTGCTTCTGTATTGAGTTTATGCAGGCTTTTCCAGTGCGGAAAGGTAAATTGGTTTTTAGAATCATCATTGATTAGTCCCTTATCATTATCTGTGTTAGAGGCAAACAAATCGAGTATAAATATCATACTAAGTATAAGAGGTAAAAGTATTAGTCTAAGTATCAGAATACTTATTAAAACTGATTTCTTCATAATCTTTCCTTTCGTACTAAATTTTAGAAGTCATTCCATTTTTGGACAGATATTATACTAAAGCTGTGTGTAAAAGATGTGTAAAACTCATATACATTTGGCAAAAAATTAGTTTGAGTAAAACCTTATAAAATATATAACTTTATAAGGTTTCTATTTTTAAAAGAATCATAATTGTATACAGGATGATATAAATACATGTACAAACTTGTTATAATAAAGAAATCCCATTTCAAAGGTAGCGTTAATATACATGGCATTTGATTTTGAACTGAGTGAATTAGCACTAGACAGAGCATACAAAAAGACACAAAATATAGTAGATGATGCAAGAGCTTCATTGCAAGAGGGTTCGGATGGTATACCTAAATCACTGATACTTGTTACAAAGCAGAAGATAGACAGGATCTTTAACGTAGATATCAAAGAGGATCATGCATCTAAAGTGGTAAGTGAACTATTCTATAGTCCTGAGCTAGAAGTAGAACTTGAAAAGAGGATAGAGCATTATTATATTGTTTTGCATGTAGTCAAGACGGCACACTATTTAACAGACGAAAAGATAAACCGTACAATGAAGATACTTCAAGCATTGGATACAGATATACCAAAAGAACTGTATATAGCTAACTATGTACGAGAGAATTACCAAGTAAATCAACGTAGAAAATCTTTAAAAGATGCAGTAAAAACTATTTTCCCATCAATTAACAATAATATCATATTGGATGAAATCGCAAATAAAGCTTTGTAACAGAGTTTCTCTCAAACAAAAGATATCCTCCTGAATTTAGTAGTTACAGTATGAATGGATAATAAAATCCTTATAAAATATATAACTTTATAAGGTTTTAGTCTAATCAGATCTAACTCCATAGTTATCTAGTCTAAAGTTATCTAAACATCATACTCATCTATGTATAATACCGCTAAGATTGAACAATAAGGATAGAAATGCAATATTTCCTAATGTATATGTGGAAACTGATTTACTGGGTATCTGGTATTGTCATAGTTGTGGGAATATTCATTATGGGAATGGATATATCTAAGATGTTCATTGAAAACAAGGTTTTACAGCTCATTGTGGCAATTGTTATGTGGATAGGGGGAAGTTTCATAGTTTTAAAGACTCTTAGTATGCTAGATAAGTTACTTGAGGATAAAGTATCATTGGATAAAGATGCACGTTTAAATTTTAATGTATTTGTGACCTTTGTCTTGATATCTATTGCTGTTTTCTTCGCATCCATATATACGTTTAACATGTGGCTGGCACTCATTAATGATATCAATAGAACTTTAGATGACTATTTTATGATTATTTTTCCAATAGTACTTTTTATTGCTTCAATTGCCTCGTTTTTGGGAAGTTTCAAGTTGTTTAAAAAATATGAAGAAACGATTAAAAGAAAAGAAACCTTATAAAATATATAACTTTATAAGGTTATATATTTTTATAAAAGGATGAAGTAGTATTCATTATTTATAACATTGGCAGACTCTGCCAAATTTATCGCAATTTTAGCGAGAACTCAAATATTATTTAGGTAGCGGGTGGTCATGTCTCCCACTTACATATAACACAACGTTCATTTTCTCACTCCCATACAGAACAATATCCACCCCATATTTGTCTCTGATCTTGAGGAGATCTGCATTAAGGTTCGCCATTTTTTTATCATTATCATACTCTAGCAGGGAGTAGGTTTTTCTATCACTAGGAGTCATATAATTAGAAGCATTCATCGCAATATAATGGATAGCATAACCAGGGTATTTATTTAATTCTAAGTGACATATGTGGCTGAATAGGCTGGGTAACTATACCATTGGTACATTTATTTTATGTTTCATCTGATATAGTGCAGAAGAAAGATGAAGATTCCTATGTGCATCTCGATTATATAGGGACACGGTTGTTATAATTTTCAAATATGTGTACGTTTTTAAAATAAGGAAAATCTATGAAATCAACAAATAAAACCTCTGTAGAGGTAGAGACGCTCTACGATCTCGCTACGTTGGCAAATTATTCACTCATGGACACGCTAAGCTCTGATCCTGAAGCTACCGAAGACGGTTTTGATCACGCTCCGCGACAAGTCTTTAGTGGGCATTTTGTCCCTGTGAAACCTACGCCAATCGAAGATCCCAAGTACATCTCGCATAGCAAAAAGTTCTTTAGCGAGCTGGGTTTTTCGGATAGTTTGGCAACATCAGAGGATTTTATACGGATGTTTTCTGGAGATACTTCGCAGTTGCCTGAGCCCTTACGAAAGCTTGGTTGGGCAACAGGATATGCGCTTTCCATCTATGGAACCGAATACTATGAACAGTGTCCTTTTAAAACTGGCAATGGTTACGGTGATGGTCGTGCCATTTCCATCCTTGAAGCGGTGATCAAGGGACAGCGCTGGGAAATGCAACTTAAAGGAGGCGGTAGAACACCTTACTGCCGGGGTGCTGATGGTCGTGCCGTCTTGCGTTCAAGTATTCGTGAGTTTTTGGCACAGGAACACATGCATGCTCTGGGCGTACCGACATCACGCTCTTTGAGTCTGTACACCTCAAAAACAGAGACGGTAAAGCGGCCATGGTTTACAAGAGGATCGTACTCAAAAGACCCTGAAGTCATGATTGATGAGGCCGTTGCTATAACAACACGGGTTGCCCCCTCGTTTATTCGAGTGGGTCAACTTGAACTTTTCGGTCGTCGTGCGCGTAAAAATGAGCATCCAAAAGCGATGGAGGAGCTTGAAAAGATGGTGTTGCACTTGATTGATCGTGAGTACAGTGACGTCATCGATGAGCATTTACCTACCCAAGAAAAAGTGCTCTTACTAGCACATGAGTTTAGAAAACGCCTCACCTCGCTGGTGGCAAACTGGATTCGTGTTGGCTACTGTCAGGGAAATTTTAATGGCGATAACTGTGCTGCAGGCGGCTTTACCCTCGATTACGGACCATTTGGGTTTATAGATATGTTTGATCCAAAATATCAGCCATGGACGGGTGGTGGAGTGCACTTCTCATTTTTAAATCAACCTAAAGCTGCCGAGCGTAACTTTAATATGTTTTGCTTGGCGTTAAAGCCGCTACTAGAGTCAAATCAGAATGCTCTAAGTCAGTTAGATGAGATTAAAAACGGCTTTCCCCAAGTCATGCAGGGGCAAATGATAAAGATGTGGGCTTCCAAGCTTGGACTAAAAACTTTTAATGCATCACTCTTCAATGAACTTGTAATGCTTATGATAGAAACCTCTGTCGATTATACGATCTTCTTTCGCGAACTCTCCATGATACCTGACGACATAAGTCCCCTTGTAAAAAGCTTTTATAATGACTCGTTTTATGATGAAAAGATTTTAAAAAGTTGGTCAGAGTGGCTAGAAAAATGGAAATCACTCATTCATCATTCTAACCCAGTTGACATCAATGCCACTTCGCCCGAATCCCGTGAAAAACTTTCAAATAAAATGAAAAAGTTGAACCCAAAATACACTTTGCGAGAGTGGTTTCTTGTCCCTGCCTATCAGCAAGCCAGCAATGGAGACTATACACTTATTAAAGAGTTGCAAGAAGTTATGACAAACCCATATGATGAGCAATCTAAAGAAATAGAGGAGAAATACTATAGAGAAAAGCCCTCTGAGCTCTTTGAAATTGCTGGTATATCCCATGTCACCTGTTCGTCGTGATTTTCGATGCATGCTTAAATAAGTCTAGGTTTTACAAAAATATAGCAACATTAGGAGCATATCAGGGGGAATAAGAAGTGCCAAAAAATATGTCTTGACAAACACGTATGGCACTTAAGGAACATTATTTAGTCGTCATTATGCAGTTGTCCACTAAACTCAAAGCCAAACTTCATTTTGTTAGCTATTTCTTCTTGTACCTCGTCTATGAGGTCTTCAGTTCTACCTTCTATCTGTTCTATGAAAAATTTTTGTTCTCTTTCTCGTCTAAAGGTATGTACCTTGTAAGGTTTGTCGGCACCATGTTCGTCAACAAACTTTTCAAGCGTGTCTTCCCAAACGAATGTTACTTCATGTTCTATGGTTTGTGGCTCTTCTTCATCGGGTAGGGTGTAGTTAAATGCTACATCATCTGTGTAGGTTATGACCTCGTACGCGTTATTTTCTTTTTGAGACGTTACTTCATTGTTTGTCATGATTATATCCTTTAGCATGTGTTGTTTATTAACTGTTATATCAAAGATAGCTTTAAATCAGATAAAATTACTCTTATTTGTATTTATCTAATATGTTGATAAATCTACTACATATAATTTACGGATTAGCGTTTAAATTATTATTCTGATAAACTATTACTATGAAAACATTATTATTCTTGCTTCCCCTAGTATTATTATCTGGACCTTGCGAAGTAGCCACTATGAAGAAGTCAAGGACTCATCCTATAACTACTGAAGAGATTGAGAAAGAGATAGAGAATAATCTACACATCATAAAAGAGTGTAAAGATTATTCTGGTGTGGTTAAAGAAGCTGAACTTTATAATGAGTATTTATTATTTAAGTATTTGAAGTTGCCTACCACACAAGCAAATGATGATGATTTGATTGAAAGATGCAAGCGAGTTCAGCGTTAACCCCTCGCCACAGCATACAACATAGCCTTTGCCTTATTCTGTGTGATAGTCTCAGTCTTAGTATCTTTGTTTCAAGTTGAGCAAGTCTATTTCTTAGCTGCATCTTCTAAATCCTGTATGCGTCTTTCGAGTTCTGAAGTCTTATAAGCCTTGATGTACTTCTCAAGATACCCACTAACTTATCTGCCTTGTCTTGGTCTAACTCACTCTTGGCTACAAGATCATAGATGGTAGCTATACGTTTAAGAGCTTCTTGTATGTTAGTAGGCTTTGAAGTGGTGAAATAATTGTCAAACACTTTAATTTATGATTACCCGTATATAGGAGGTGTAGAGAATATGACACAGTGTTCGAATCTCTCCCTAGCTATGTAAAGCCAAAACATAAGGTATAACTACACTATATCTTTTACTTTTTAGCTATAATCTGAAAATAATCGACTCAAAAAAATATTTTAAGAATAGGAAGAAAAATGTACCCAGGATCAAAGATTAGAACAGGCTTCTCAATGAAAGTTAGTGGGGTCCATCTTACTCGTCCAGACTTGCACAATATAGCGGCAGAATTAGGTATTGGCACTAGAGATGTACTTGTAAAAGATGGAATACTTACCATTTACAACACATCTAAAGAATGCCAAGAAATTATAGATGATAATGCTTTAGCCTCATTTGTCTCAATGGCCCTAGAGATCTCTGCTGAAGATATCAGTGAGTTAAACGAAGTGGTAGAAGAACCTGTGAAAATAGAGTTTGATTTAAGTGAGTTTGAGGATGATGAGGATGACTAGCCTCTTGGGTATTTTATCAAATAGATTTCATTATTAATGGTTAAATAATACTATTATAAAAAACAAGTAAAATAAAGGGGAAGTCGACACCTTTATTTAAGCAATTATACTACTCGTCGTCTTCATCTTTAGCTATCTCTTCGCGTATTTCATCCATATCAAGCCCTTTAACATGATCAATGAGCTTAGGAAATGCTTCTTCAGGTAAAGAACCACCTTGATTAAGAAGGATGATACCATCTCTGCTGACCATAATTGTTGGAACCGAATGAATACCATACTGTGTTGCTATAGCTTGTTGTTCATCAATATTGACCTTAGCAAAAACGACATCAGGGTACTTTTCTGATACTTTTTCAAAAATGGGAGCAAACTGTATACAAGGACCACACCACGATGCCCAAAAATCGATGATAACTATTTCGTTATTATCAAGAGTTTCATTAAAGTTTTTTGTTGTTAAATCTATACATGCCATAGTTGATCCTTTATATTTGAATGGAGTATAGCATAGGGATTGTTTTTACTCACTTAATATTATAATTTAGATAATTAATGTTTATACTCTTCTTCATCATATTAAATCTATGAATAAATCAATCTAAACAGTACTTCTTTACAAGCCACCTTATCTAGCTTAGGTATGCCACACTATGTGAAAAGAAAATCAAGGATAGGTGGTACTTGTGGATGGAAGTTAGGTATGGTTCTTTTATTAAATTAATAATTCATAAAAACTTCATTACACATATAATGCACATAAATCTATTATATTATGAGTATATGGATTATGACTCTATTGCTTTATAAAGGAGTAAAGATTATGGATAAAAATAATAAATGCCCGGTAGCAGACAGCACTGAAAAACATACCGCTGGAAGAGGAACATCAAACCAGGATTGGTGGCCGAACCAATTAAACCTTAAGGTTCTTCATCAAAACTCTCCCATGAGCAATCCTATGGGTGAGGAATTCAACTATGCTGATGAATTCAAGAAACTCGATCTTGAGGCCCTGAAAAAGGACCTATATGCGTTGATGACCGACTCGCAGGACTGGTGGCCAGCGGATTATGGACATTATGGGCCTTTGTTCATTCGGATGGCATGGCACAGTGCCGGCACGTACCGTACCGGTGATGGCCGTGGCGGCGCGGGATCCGGTACCCAACGATTTGCGCCTCTTAACAGCTGGCCGGATAATGTGAATCTCGACAAGGCGCGTCGCTTGCTTTGGCCGATTAAGCAGAAATACGGCAATAAAATTTCCTGGGCAGACCTAATGATCCTCGCGGGTAACTGCGCGCTAGAGTCGATGGGATTCAAGACGTTCGGTTTTGGCGGCGGGCGCGAAGACGTCTGGGAGCCGGAAGAGGACATTTACTGGGGGACCGAGAGTGAGTGGCTTGGCGACAAGCGCTACTCTGGTGACCGAGATCTTGAGAATCCTCTTGCCGCAGTGCAGATGGGCTTGATCTACGTGAACCCGGAAGGGCCGAACGGCGAACCGAGCGCTGTTGCTGCAGGCCGAGATATTCGTGAAACCTTCGCACGTATGGCGATGAACGACGAAGAGACTGTTGCGCTCATCGCTGGTGGCCATAGCTTCGGAAAGACCCATGGCGCTGGCGATGCGGCGCAGGTTGGCCCTGAACCCGAGGCTGCTGGTATCGAAGAGCAGGGCCTTGGCTGGAAGAGCCGTTTTGGCAGTGGAAAGGGGGGTGATACGATCAGTAGTGGTCTGGAAGGCGCATGGACGCCAACCCCAACAAAATGGGACAACAGCTTCTTCGACACTCTTTTCGGCTACGATTGGGATCTGGTGAAGAGCCCCGCTGGTGCCTACCAGTGGGTCCCGGTCAATCCGGCAGCATCTGACGCAGTGCCGGATGCTCACGATCCCTCCAAGCGCCATGCCCCCATTATGCTCACGACGGACTTAGCCTTAAGGATGGATCCGATCTATGAACCGATCTCGCGGCGGTTCCATGAGAATCCGGAGGAGTTCGCAGACGCATTTGCCCGGGCGTGGTTTAAGCTGACACATCGCGATATGGGTCCCCACTCACGCTATCTCGGTGCAGAGGTTCCGGCAGAGGAGCTGATCTGGCAAGATCCAGTGCCAGAAGTCGATCATGAACTGATCGACACACAGAACATTGCAGATCTCAAGAGTAAGATCCTTACCTCTGGCCTGTCTGTCTCCCAGCTTGTCACAACCGCATGGGCGTCGGCGTCTACGTTCCGTGGTTCCGACAAGCGTGGCGGGGCAAACGGAGCACGCATACGTCTCTCACCGCAGAAGGATTGGGAAGTTAATCAGCCGGTCCAACTGAAGACGATACTGCAAACCCTTGAAGGGATCCAAAAAGAGTTCAACAATGCACAGTCAGGTGGGAAGATGGTTTCTCTCGCCGATTTGATTATTCTTGGTGGATGCGCAGGTGTGGAGCAAGCTGCGAAGAATGCCGGTCACGATGTGACCGTTCCCTTCACGCCGGGACGTACAGATGCGTCACAGGAGCAAACTGATGTGGAAGCATTTGCCGTACTTGAACCGGCAGCAGATGGATTCCGCAACTATCTCAAAACTAAATACGCCGTATCGGCAGAGGAACTGCTGGTTGATCGTGCACAACTTCTGACGCTAACCGCTCCTGAGATGACGGTTCTTGTTGGCGGTATGCGCGTCTTGAATACCAGTTTCGGACAGTCCCAGCATGGGGTCTTTACACAGCGGCCAGAGATGCTCACCAATGACTTCTTTTTGAATCTGCTCAACATGAACACGACGTGGAAGGCAACTTCGGAAGACGAAGACGTGTTTGAGGGACGTGATCGTGCAACGGACGAACTCAAATGGACCGGCACCCGTGCCGACCTTGTCTTTGGTTCAAATTCCCAACTCCGGTCCTTGTCGGAAGTTTATGGAAGTGAGGACTCTAAGGAAAAATTTCTGTACGACTTTGTAGCAGCGTGGAATAAGGTAATGAACCTTGACCGTTTCGACCTCGCTTGACCTAATATAAAGGTCTTCGAGTTGAAATACGACGATGTGATGACTTGCTGAAGCTTTGTGAGCACTTCAAAAAATGATTCTGCCAACTTTTTATAAATTACCTTTATTTTACTAGTGAGGGAACATAGTGATTATATGAAGTCCATTTTTTAAAATTAATCATTATAAAACGTTCCGTATAGCATATTTTAAGCCTAAGAATTTAGTGCTATAATCCAAAGAAATGCTAAAATCTGTTAAAAAAACCATTGATATATATGAGGTTGGAGAGATTTTATTGACTTTTTCGGTGGGCATTAATAATGCAGTAGCATATTTTATAAGGAATATATTATGACTTTAGAAGAAATTGAGTTTGAGCTGGAGCTGGCAGGATTGAGTAGAGAACAACAAGTGAAATTATTATCATCTATTAAAAGAGACGGTTTTGATGCAAAAGCGCTCGATAAAAAACTACTACTTATGGGATTTGCACCGATCTTCAGTATTTATGATGATGACGAAGAAGATAGTCATAACAAAGCTTAATCAGTATTAACTCCCTTCTCTTTTATAGGAGAAGTGTAATATTAATATTACTAGGATAAAGTAACAAGAAATAGATCATTTTGAATTTTTAAAAAGGATAGCAGATCATGAACCCCTCTAACAAAGAGCTACAACTACGTAAGAACTGTCAGCTATATGTGTATCTACTGGTATCACAAGGTAAAGAAGTTCCAGAAGAGATACAAGAGTGTGCAGACTCATATGATTATGACTTTCTTGTTGACTGTGTTTCACAGTTGTCTGATGAGCTTGAAGGCTTGGATAGTGATACTTTCAAAAAAATAGTGAAGAACAAAGAGTCAAACGAGGCACGTGAGCTTGCATATTGGTGGGAGATGCACCAAGCGGCTAACAGACTTGGTGATGAGATAGTTAAGACCTGTTTATAGAGTTAGACCAGATTTGGTTTTTGTGAATTACATTGTCAGCAACATGCCTTATTAAGGGTATCTGTAAGTTCAGTATCCTCTAACTATTACTTATTAGTTGTTGATTTACGTCTCCATGCAGTATATGTTGAGTATGATGGATTTCCATCAACCATCATGTCATATGCATGTTTATAGCTACAGTTATATTTTTCCTTATATGCATTAACGACCTCTAATACCATCTCTCTATCTGCTTTTTTGTACGTGCCCCTCAATGACTTAACTAGGTTTATCGGTTCCATATGCATGCTCATGTCCATAAATATCCTTTTTTGTGGAAGTCTACATAAATATTTATTAATAGTCCCATCTTATGATTCCAGTTTATGCACCAGAAGCCATACGTTCAAAGAAATTTAAAACCTCTTTTACGGTTTGATTCCCATCATTTCCTGATTTAGCACAATGGTCCAAGTTAAATTTAATGTCATTTTTTTTACATGCATTTACAAAATATGCCGTTTCATCTTCTAGACAATTTTCATCAGCAGTTCCATCGTCACACAAGTAAAAAATAGGAAAAGGATCTGTAGGGTTTAAAAAATTAGTTAAATCATTTTCTTTAGAGACGGTTTTGGCAAATATAGAGTTGTAAAGTCGTTTCATTCCCGTATCTGTATCGTTTGGTTCTTGTAGTCTTATCTGAGGTGCATGTGCATAGACTGCATTTGCCTTGCACAAAATACCGTGTAAAATGGCCCCGTAGCCACCCATAGAACTTCCATACAGATAAATATGATCTTCACATTCATACTCTTCGGCGATTTCATGGATGAGCTTTTGTAAAAGATCTTTGACAAAAAAGTCTCCCTTTTCACCCAACCAGCCAGAACCTCTGTTTTCATACCCAAAATTATCTATGGGCGTGAGTACATTCCACATCTTGTACTTGAAGTGTGGTGCCTCAGCACAGTCTTCACCATGTAAGATAACCACCAATGGCACAAAGTTTGAAACTAAAGCTGCAGGAGTGAAACGATAAAACAGTTTTCGCTTATTGTCATCTTCAATATATAAAAGGTCTTCATTACGCATAGTTACTCCACTCCTATTTTAAAGCTCATTTATCTATTGTATTTCTTTGTATAACTATTTATTAAACGAACACTTTGGCTGGTTATTACGATATTGCAGTATTAAGAGTATATCAAAAATGTCTTCTTATTAAAACCTTAGAAAATAAATCTTGTATTAATTTATTTACTACTGTTATAATTAAATTGAATAAAAAATAATTTAAAAAGGAATATATTATGTTACGACATATTCCATTTAATTCCTTGTTTACAGCAGAACATGGTTGGTTGACAAGTCGTTTTCATTTTTCATTTGCAGAATACCATAATATGGACAATGTTCGATTTGGCTCTCTGCGTGTAATGAATGATGACCTTGTGCAACCACATACAGGTTTTGGTACACATCCTCATAGAGATATGGAGATTATTAGTTATGTGTTAAGTGGTGAACTTACACATGCTGATTCAATGGGGAACAAAGAGAGTTTAGGAAGAGGTGCTATTCAATATTTATCAGCGGGAACTGGAATAACACATTCAGAGATGAATGATGGAGATGACGTAGTTCATCTCATTCAAACTTGGATAATCCCTCACGCTAAAAATTTAGAACCTCAATATGGTTCAAAATCATTTAAAGTCGAAGAACGTAAAAATAAATGGCTTTATTTGGTTGGTCCAAAAGGTAGCGATGCTCATATCTCTATTTACCAAGATGCATCAATGTACGCTTGTGAACTTGATGATACTCAAGAGATAGGATTTGAAGTAGAAAATACAAGACAGCTTTATGTTAAATTAATGGAAGGTAGAGCTGATATTAATGGTACATTGTTTGAGTCTGGTGATGCAGCAGAAGTCATAGGTGAAAATATTATTATTACAGGTATTGATAAAGCTCACATATTGTTAGTCGAGATGGCAAAGGAGGTAGATAATGACTGAAGTTTCGCAAGATAATGTACCGGCCATGGGATGGAGGCTTAAGCTTGGCGTTGCCCTGTTTGGTCTCAGCATAGCGCTTCCCGTACTCGGGGTACCGCTAGTTGCAACAATGGGACTGTCGACTGCGACCGTGACTACGGTCTCCGGTATCATGCTCGTTGGTGCAGAAGTGCTTGGGGTCGTTGCTGTAGCCATTATGGGCAAGAGTGGTTACGCCTATATGAAGAACCGTGTATTCGGCTTCCTCAGGCAGTATGGACCACCGGCTGAAGTCAGCCGTACCCGATACGCTATCGGCCTCATGATGTTCACCTTACCTATTGTTTTCGGTTGGCTTGCGCCGTATGTGGCTGACCTTATTCCTGGCTACAGAGGTAATGAATTTACCTATGCTATTGTTGGTGACCTACTGTTGCTGGTTAGCCTGTTCGTCCTAGGTGGTGATTTTTGGGACAAGTTACGCGCGCTGTTTATCGGCGGTGCAAAGGCCGTGTTCCCGAAAACGACGGGGTGAGCGGATGGGACATATTGCAACTAGAGAATCAAATAGCACACAGCTAAATTTACCTAGATATACCAAAAACCTTATAAAATATATAACTTTATAAGGTTTTGATAGATATTTGTAAATCTATTTTTTAGAATTCAATCTTGACTGGTATTCTTGCCCATGGTCACATACTGGACAATTTTTTAACGCTTTTTTACCATAATGTACATGACCACATACTTCACAGATCCAAGCTTCTTCTGCATCTTCACTTATAAACTCAGCATCAGCTTCAAGTCTATCTAAAAGCATTTGAAACATCTTTTCATGCTCCACTTCTACTTTACCGATACCTGTAAATAGTTTTGCTGCTTCTTTGTATCCTTCATCTTTTGCAATTTGAGCAAAATCCGGATACATCGTTGTACTTTCATAAGACTCACCATCTATGGCACACTGAAGATTTTCTTTTGTATTTCCAAAACTCTCTTCACTATTTTTTTCTATTCTATTTTTTAAAGCAAGTTCAAGTTTGGCATGTACTTTTTCATTGTTAGCTGCTCTTTGAAAATGTTCAGCTATATCTCTGTAACCTTCTTTTTGGGCTACTTTCGCAAAGTATTCATATTTATTTCTTGCTTGTGATTCACCTGCAAATGCTTTCATCAAGTTCACCATTGTAAGATTTTCAGTTACCATTTCCATAGCTTCTCCACAACAATGTAAAGCACCACCACCTACAGTTTGTACTTCAACTTCATTTCCACATTTGTTACATTTATACGTTTCATATTGTCTCATATTCAATTCCTTTTAATTTTATTAGATTATCTTGCCTATAAGACTATTATCCTGCAAATAATATTAAAAGATAATTATTGTTCCATAACCTTATTCTATGTATTAAAATTAATTAGCTCTAAAACTCTTACAATACACCTATATAAAAAATTAATTATGTAAACTATGAATTCATGTAACTTTTAAAATGAACAATCAAAATCATACTTCCAAGTTTTCAGCGAGTCTACGTATGGTGCGAAGCATGCGTTGTTCCATCAGTAAGTCGATGGGTTCCTCGAGTGCGAGACCTAAGCGTTTTCCCAATGTTGGTGCCCGAAGCTCTTCTATACAGCTTCGAAGGATTAGTCGGCATGATTTCTTATTAAGCGGTTCTATATAAATTGACCACGATCTACGAGGGTCGGGAGTGTTGGTTGTTGTGTTTCCTATTTCTCCAAAACAGATATAACGTGCTTCCAACAAAGCTCCTATCGGGATTGCAGGTGCATTAGGGTGCAATTTAATCTCTGTCCCAAACTCAAGTAACTGGCAGTCAGGAAGTAAAACTTCCACATTCTTTACTGGAATGCCAATCATACGCTCAAGAAGCTCATAAGAGTAAAAGCCAGCACGTCCTAACCCAAACTGAGCGACCCATGACCAGACAATCTCTGCTGAAGCATCGACATTAATAGCACGTGTAAAGGTTTTTGTTGCAGATGGTGTTAGAACATCTCCTGGCCATAGTTTAGAGCATTCTAATGGTGTGGCTCCCCAGTTACTGAGCCATCGTCTCGACAAAGGCCATGAAAGAAGGATTAACGGTAATAAGATGAGTCCCTCGACTCCTTCCAACACAAAACGGAATCTGCTTCGATAAATAATGTCAGTTTTCACTAATTCTCCTTGAGACTCACCAGATTCCTGGAATTAGTCGGTAAGTTGTTTGTTTAGCATACTCTGGATAGCCTACAAGTTCTGTGTGTAATGTACGATCTTCGAGGTAAGTTCGAATAATTAACAATACCATCAAAAATAATGAGATGATCAATGCGAACCGAGACCCAAGTGCAACGGGAACAGCGAAGAGTAAAATGATTACTACAGTATACATGGGGTGACGAACCAGTGCGTAGGGTCCGGTAGTAATCACCTTATGACCGCGATCTTTATCAATTTTTACGACCTGAGATAGATAAGTGTTCTCGCGCATTATCCAGCCCAGAAGCACAAAGCAAGGTATATGTATAAGCATTGCAGCAACTCTTACCCATAAAGGGAAGGGATCACTCCATTCATAACGCATAACATCAAAACCAGGAAGCATATAAAGACTAATACCTGCAATAAAAAAAAGTAGCATCAAGGCCTTGTCCCAAACCTTTTGATCTTTCTGCAGTGGCACGAGCTTCAATCGTTCTGCGAGTAACGAAGGATCATTACGTAATAAATAAATAGTCAGCACAAGTCCATAGACAGTCCAGAGCCCAACCAATACCCAAGCTTCCCACCACTTCCAGGTACCTGCTGGCCACATTAGTGCAACGGAAAACAAAGTCATACGTACAATAAAACTCAACCAGATCATGAAAGGATTTTGCTTATTCATCGTTTTTAAAATCAACTGAATCACCCATTTTCAGAATTACACACTTAATACCCATTTTTTCAACTTCTTTTTTCAACATTTTATCATCAGCTGGATTGTATTTTTGCGTAAAAAATGCAGGGCAGTTATAATGACAAGGGATAACCAGTTTGGGCTTTATGATACTTATTGCCTGCAAAGCCTCTTGTTCATCCATGGTATTATGTATCATTTTTCCCCCGATAGGTATCATCAATACATCAGGTTCATGAATTTTCTGCCACTCGTTTTCATGTAAAAGAGTATCCCCAAGGTTAACAATCTTTTTTCCATCTAGCTCAATTTCAAAACCAATGGATCCCCAACCGACTCTTTCTTTTGGACCGGGATGCAGGGTTTTGGAAAAGGGACCAAACTTCAACGTAAGTGAACCATGTGTAGTCTTGATTCCTGTTATAGACATGTCATCAAGCTCAATGGTTTCACCCACTGTAAGAGTACGAAAATTATGAATTTCTGTTGTAAAAGCGAGACCTTTATCACGTGGACCAAGCATCAAGTTTTTTCCATTTATATTTTTTATCATACTTTCATTACAGATAATAGGCGCATTAGAAGCTTCTGCAACTCTATCTGTATGCCAATGATGATCAGGATCGCCATGGGTGACAAAAATGTGTGTGATACTTTCCCATTCAGATTTAGGGATCAAAGTTGTGAATCTGAAAAAATAAAAGAACAATCCACCTGGATCAATGGCTATTTTTTTATCTCCTGATTCTATCACAAAAGCATTGTAGAGAAAGTGCGTAATTTTCATATAGTTTCCTCAATGGATATAACTATTTATTAAAGGAACAAAGTGTTCTTATGTTGCAATATTTGATATTAAAAGTATATCAAAAATATCTCATCTCCAAAATCTTACAAAATATATAACTTTATAAGGTTATCATATTTTGGCAGAGTCTTCCAAGTTTGTACGTTAATTGTTTGACAACAGCTAACTATTTAAATTATTATTGCCCGTATATAGGGTTTTCAGGGAGCAGGGATATATTTCGAGTCTCCTATTACCTGATATCTAAAGCCTAGTATATGGACGTTTACAAATTATTTGATTTTAAACTCTATCGATATTAGTAGTAAGTGATATGTAGCTAGTTGGAGACCATGTTCCTTACTATGTTTTAAGTATGGGTCCTCATCTACTCTATACAGTAGGTTATTGATGAAAATATACACATATATATTATGATTTAGTATTCTTATATGCTATACTTATTTATTATGATGAAAGAAAAAACAATAATATTTACTGATCTTGATGGTACGCTACTGGATCATAATACCTATGATTTTGAAGCAGCAATGCTGATGTTGGATTACATCAATACACATAAAATCCCCTTAATTATTGTCACAAGTAAAACCAAAGATGAAGTACTTCGTATCCAAAAACTTTTAAATATAAGGGCACCTTTTATCGTTGAAAATGGTGCAGGTATTTTTATACCTTCTAAAAAGAGTTATGAGATGATATCTTTGGGTTTTGATTATGCGTATATACGATCTTGTTTTCTTAAATATGCCAAATCTGTTCCAATGCTTGGTTTTTGTGACATGAAAGATGAGGAAGTGGCAAGCTATACAAATTTAAGTATAGAAAATGCTTCTGATGCAAAAAAAAGAACTTTTACTGAACCTTTTATATTAAAAGATGAAAGCAGGGTGGATGAACTTCGAATAATGGCAAATGAGGATGAACTCGACATAGTAAAGGGAGGACGTTTTTATCATTTGATTACAAGGGGACAAGACAAGGCAAATGCCATTAAGTATCTCATAAATGATTATGAAAAAAATAGTGATGAAGATTTTAAAACGATAGCACTTGGTGACAGTGCCAATGACCTAACTATGCTTCAGAGTGTGGATATACCTATATTAATTCCACACCCTGATGGCACTTTCCTGGAGTGTGATATTGAGGGTGTAATAAAAGCGCCTTTTCCTGGACCTAAAGGATGGAATGCTGTCTTGACGGGGTACTTTGATGTCAAATAAAACTTTATTGAATAGAGTGTTTAATCAATTGTTGGAAGAGTTAACACCGCAAAAACTTATAGCTGAGTCATGCCAATTAGATGGGAATAAGTTGATTGTTTTAGACAAGACATATGATTTGGATGAATACAAAAATATCTATCTTCTAGGTTCGGGGAAGGCTGTCATTCCTATGGCATTAGAAATAGAAAAACTTTTAAAACCTTTTTTAAAGAAAATTTTGATTATCGGCCCCTATGATTCCGAGGAAACATTTGATAACGGCACTTATATTAAAAGTACTCATCCTTTACCGTCACTAAAGAGTATTAATGCGGGAAGGGCACTTGAGGAAATGTTGCAGCAATTGGATAAAGATGACCTTTTTATCTATCTGTTATCTGGAGGGAATTCTGCTTTAGTAGAACTGCCTGAAGAAAATATCAGTTTAAACGAATTTCAAGAAGCGACCAAACTTATGTTACACAGTGGTATGCCAATAGAAAAAATGAATAGTGTAAGAAAACATTTATCCCAAGTTAAAGGGGGAAAATTGGCACAACAGACTAAAGCTAAAGGTGTTGTGCTTGTTCTCTCAGATGTAATAGGTGATGGTCTATATGCTATAGGTTCTGCCCCTTTCTATTGTGATCACACTACTTTTACGGATGCTGTAGATGCACTTAATGCCTATGCAATTTTTGAGAAGATGCCTGAGAGTATTCAGGCTTTTCTTAAAGAGGGTAAAGCTGGTATTCATGCTGAAACACCAAAAATACCTTATGAAAATATTGAACATCATATAGTGGGTTCAAATAGTTTAGTACTTAAAAAAGCAGAACAATTACTCCAAAAGGAAGGTATTAATACAAGCATTATTGATGAACCTCTTCAGGGCAATACAAGTGAACTGGCAAAAGAACTTGTAAAATTCAGTGTCAATCATCGAGAGGTGACCTGTGCTTATATTTTCGGAGGTGAACCTACGGTTGTTGTAAAAGGTGACGGTAAAGGTGGTCGAAATCAGCATTTATGTTTAAGTATCTTAACTTTATGTGATGGATCATGTGATATTACTTTCTTGAGTGCTGCAACAGATGGGGTTGATGGAAACTCAAATGCGGCAGGTGCACTTTTTGATACACATAGTCTTATCTATGCAAAAGCACATCATATAGACCCTCAACATTATCTTGATAGCTTTGATTCAAACAGTTTTTTTGCACAAACAGATGAGCTTCTGATAACCGGACCTACACACAATAATTTACTTGATATCATGATAATGCTTATTGAACCCAATTCAACACAAAGGAAGACAGATGGCTGATTTTTTTCAAAATGGTGTGGTAACAACGCTTCAAAAACTAGGTGGACGCAGACTAGGAGATCTAGAAAGCGAACTTGAATCCTATAAAGAACGTCATCATATGGTTTTGTTGCTTCCGGCACTATATTCTGAGTTTGAAACACCTACAATGCATAAGATAATTGAGGAGCTTAAACATGTGCATTACTTACAAAAGATAATATTAGGACTTGACTGCGCGACTAAAGAACAGTTCGAGGAAGTGAAAGAACTGATGTCGGATCTTCCTTGTCAAGTTGATGTTATTTGGAATGACGGTCCAAGGATAAAAGAGTTGTATGCTGATCTTACCGCTAAAGGGTTTCCAGGTCTTGACACTCCGGGAAAGGGTCGTAATGTCTGGACGATGATAGGTTATGGGTTAACAGATAAAAACTCTTATGCTTTTGCTTTGCATGATTGTGACATAGTGAACTATTCCAGGGAAATTCCCGCACGACTTTTTTTCCCTATTGTGCATTCTGCCTTGGATTTTGAGTTCAACAAGGGCTTTTACTCTCGCGTAACATATAAACTTCATGGACGTGCAACACGGTTGTTATACTCTCCACTTATACATGGATTAGAAAAAGTTTTTGGCAGAAGTCGTTATCTAGACTATATGGGGAGCTTCAGATATGCTCTTTCGGGTGAGTTTGCCTTTATTCGTTCATTGGGTAGGGCTATTGCGATTTCTCCAAACTGGGGACTTGAAGTCTCAACGCTCAGTGAAGTATATAAGAACACTTCAAACCGTAGAATCTGCCAGACAGAGATTATGGAAACCTATGAACACAAACATCAGGAACTTGGTTCAAAATCTTCTGGTGGTGGCATCTATAAGATGGCTAATGATATAGCTAAGACACTTTTTAGAGTGATGGCGCAAGAAGGTATTATCTTTTCAGAAGCTTCATTTAAAACCCTTCTGGCAACATATTATCAAGAAGCACGAGTTGAGATATCAAAATACAATGCATTGAGTAAGTTAAATAATTTGGAATTTTGTCGTCAGAAAGAGATCAATGCAGTGGAAACCTTTCAAGACTCTATTAAAGAGGCGACAACTGAGTATTATGAAGACCCAATGGGATTACCACCATTGTCTCCCTGGACTACTGTACGTTCAGTTATGCCGAATTTCTCAGAGAAGTTTCGAAAATATGTAGAAGAGGATAACACGTGAAACATATTTCAGACCCTCAACATACTATAAATCAACGTCTTCATAAACTCTACCCAAAAGAGATAGCACAAAGAGCAGTGAATGATCTTATTGATCTGATATTTCAGTACAAACAACGTATTAATTCGCAACCTTATCGCCTTAGTGAGAAAGATGTAATTTTGATATCTTATGGTGACCAGGTGAATCTTTATCAAGAACCTCCACTTAAGACGTTAAATGAATTTATGAATAAATATCTTGATGGGATCATTAACTCTATTCATATTCTACCTTTTTATCCATCGTCATCTGATAGTGGATTTTCAGTAGTTAATTATAATGCTGTAAATCCTCGTATGGGTTCATGGCGTGAGATCGATAATATTAGTTCAAGGTATAGACTAATGGTAGATGGTGTGATTAACCATACGTCTCAATTCTCAGATTGGTTTCAGGCTTATCTTAATGGAGATGAGTATTTTGAAGATTTTTTTATTGAGATGGATCCAAGTACTGACCTAAGTAAGGTAGTACGTCCTCGTGCTACACCTCTACTCACGGAGTTTGTAGATAGCGATGGAAAGATCCATAATATCTGGACTACATTCAGTATTGATCAGGTGGATCTTAATTATAAGAATCACAGAGTATTGAGAAATGTACTTGATGCACTTTTTTACTATATTGAGAAAGGTGCAAAACTTATTCGTCTGGATGCGATAGCCTTTATTTGGAAAGAAGTGGGAACCGCGTGTGTCCATCTACCACAAACTCATGAATTAATTCAACTGATAAGAGAGGTGCTGCATGAGGTAGCACCTGAAGTGATTATCATCACAGAGACAAATGTACCACATCATGAAAATGTCTCTTATTTCGGAAGTGGAGACGATGAAGCTCAGATGGTTTATAACTTTGCACTGCCACCATTATTGGCACATTCTATATTGCATGGAGACACAAAGGCATTGACAAACTGGGCAAAGACACTTGCTTTGCCAAGTAACAAAGTATGTTTTTTTAATTTTACTGCAAGCCATGATGGAGTGGGATTACGACCTATAAAAGGTATTCTTAGTGATGATGAGATCAATTATCTTGTATCACGTGTGCAAGAGCATGGTGGTCTAGTCTCTTTTCGTACAGAAGAAGATGGATCACAAAGTGCTTATGAACTTAATTGCAGTTATATTGACATATTGACTCATCCTGATGAAGAGGATATGTTACGTATAAAACGTATGCTGCTTTCTCAGGGTACAGCTTTGGCTATGCCAGGTGTTCCAGGTATTTATTTTCAGTCGTTGGTAGGGTCAAGAAATTATCATGAGGGTGTTAAACGTACGGGTATAAACCGCATGATAAACCGTGAAAAATTTAATATTCGTTGGCTGGAAAATGAGTTTTCAAAGCAAGGCAGTTTATCTAAGATCATATTCGATAGTTATAGACGTCTTATATCTATTCGTATCAATGAGAAAGCGTTTAATCCATTTGGTCATTTTTCTTTTTTAGATCTTGATCCTCGACTTTTTATAACAGAACGAGGATGTAGTGAAAATGTTGAGCGTATTTTAGCAATACATAATTTCTCAAATGAGCAAGTGAAATGTACAATACCAGATGAGATCACTCTGCCCCTGAAGGATCTTCTTTCATCTTATGAGGTAGATGAAACACGTGTTGTCTTACTTGAACCTTATCAAATGATGTGGCTTAAAGGTAGCCTTTGAATTGTGTTTGATAGTTTTAATTTGGCAGACTCTGCCAAATTAGTACGTTATTTGTATGTCAACAGCTAACAATTTTAATTATGATTGCCCGTATATAGGGATTTTAGAGGGTAGGGCATAGATTTTGACTCTCCCCCGACCCACCACTTATTACCTCAATACTCTCCCCTAAAGCATGACACTTCAGAGCTATTTTTGATTTTTTTAATAATATAAAATTTTGATTATTTTTTGTTTATTTAAGAATGAAATAAAAAGAAGAGAGACCCCTAAACTATATAGTGATATAATGCGGCAAAAATATAAGTGAGCACAACA
>CAKZWP010000155.1:0-7952 GCA_937921845.1 uncultured Sulfurovum sp. | reverse complement strand
TACAAACCGTAGTAAATTTTGATGTTCCATTATTTATATATTTTAGTGTGGAGCCATCGCCAAGCGGTAAGGCCGCAGCCTGCAAAGCTGCTATCCCCGGTTCAAATCCGGGTGGCTCCTCCACCATGTAAACTAGAATTTATCTATCTTTGGATAATATTCTATTCTTCAAATGTCGGGAGATGTCGGAGCGGTTGAACGTGCCGGTCTTGAAAACCGGTGAGGGTAATACCTCCGGGGGTTCGAATCCCCCTCTCCCGGCCACTCACTTTATACAATCCAATTTAACTACCAACATAACAGATTTTGAGACCTTTTCAGTCAATTCAAATTATGATATAATAAAAAATTATGCTTATGAATATAATAAAAAAACATTTTGATAATTATGTAAATACTGTAGTGTTACCAACGGACAGTAAAGCATTAAAATTAAAAAAATCTTCTTTGATCATTGTGCCTCTTATTATAGGACCGGCAGCATTGCTTTGGGGAATATTATATATTTTTTTAGGACAATATCTATCAGCTTCGATCCCACTTTCTTATAGCGTCATTTCCCTATTTAATTTATGGCATCTTTATAAAACAAAAAATATTATTTTACTACAACAGATACAAATGATACTGGTTCTTTTCCTTCCCTTTTTTCTTATGTGGTCTTTGGGAGGGTTTGCATCAGGTAGTTTTGTCATGCTGTGGGCTTTTTTTGCTCCTATTGCTGCGTTAATGTATGAAGAGAGTAAAAAGGCACTCTATTGGTTTTATGCCTTTATCCTTCTGATTGTTGTTTCTGTGAATATTGATCAGGCACTCATAGAGAACCGTACAGAAGTTCTCCCCCAGATAGCCATAGAATTATTCTTCTTATTAAATATTTCAGCAGCATTATCGGGTGTATACCTTTTGATTAAGTACTTTATAAATGTGAAAGATAAAAATGCAAATGAACGTTTGGAAGAGGAGCATAGAGCCCTTGTATTACGTACAAAAGAATTAAATAAGGCAAATATTAAACTAAAAACTCTTGCCCATTATGATAGTCTCACGGGGCTGCCTAACAGAGATCTTTTTAATGATCGATTAGCGCAAGCTATAGAGAAAGCGAAACGGCATAACAATGAGTTAGCACTCCTTTTTGTTGACTTGGACCGGTTTAAACAGATCAATGATTCTTTGGGCCACTCTCTTGGAGATAAAGTTCTCCAAACAGTGGCCACTCGGCTTAATGAATGTATTCGTAAAGAGGATAGCTTAGCACGATTGGGAGGGGATGAATTTATTATTCTTATGGACGATCTGAACAAAGGAGAAAATGCATCTCTCTTAGCACAAAAAATCATAGATAGTTTGGCTGAACCTATCTATATTGATGAGCATACATTTTATGTTACTGCCAGTGTAGGAATCAGTCTTTATCCGCATGATGATATGAATATGAATAAACTGTTAATGTATGCAGATACGGCAATGTATAAGGCTAAAAAGGAGGGCAAGAACAATTTTCAATTTTATTCGTCTGAAATGACAGCTTTAGCCGTAGACAATGTTATGATGCAGGCAAATTTGCATAGCGCCTTAGAGAATGGAGAGTTTATTGTCTACTATCAGCCTCAAATTAATGCTCAAACATTACAACATACCGGTATGGAAGCGTTAGTAAGATGGGAACATCCTAGCATGGGATTAATAACCCCTTCAAAATTTTTATCTATTGCAGAAGAGACAGGATTTATTGTTGAGTTAGATCAATGGGTAATGAAGAAAGCTATGAAACAAATGGTTCGGTGGCATAGAGATGGGTTTGCCCCAGGAATATTGGCCCTTAACCTTTCCCTTAAACAACTTCATCAAAAAGACTTTATTTCTGTATTTAAAGGGATGCTTATAGAAACGGGATGTAATGCAGAATGTCTTGAATTAGAAGTAGCAGAAGGTCAGATCATGAATCATCCAGAAGATGCTATTGCTGTACTTAACAGGCTTAGAGATATGGGGATTGGATTGGCGATAGATGATTTTGGGACAGGGTATTCTTCTCTCTCTTATTTGAAGCGACTACCTATTGATAAGCTTAAGATCGATCAGGCATTCATTCATGGGCTACCTGATGATGAAGAGGATGTCGGGATCGCTAAAGCTATTATTGCTTTAGCAAAAAGCTTGAAACTGAGTGTCATTGCAGAAGGGGTAGAGACACAAGAGCAGAGAGACTTTTTGGTGGAGCATGGCTGTGAAAATATTCAGGGCTATTTTTATAGTAAGCCTCTGTTGGCCCATGAAATGGAAGAGATGTTTTTAAAATGATTTTCTAATCCCTTTTTCTTCTACTCATTTAATCAACATCCTTACCAAAATCAATTCTTTTTTAAAATACTTGCTATAATCATATAGTTTATATAGAGAAGGATTTTAGTATGTCAGAGAATATAGGAAAATTAATATTACGTTTAATGGTTGGCGGTATGATGCTCTTTCATGGTATCGATAAGGCTTTACACGGGGTCACTTTTATTAAAGGCTTATTGAAGTTTCAGGGAGTACCTGAAATCTTGGCATATGGAGTCTATGTTGGAGAGATACTTGCACCGATCTTTTTGATCATAGGGTGGAAAAGTAGGATTTGGGCAGGAGTGATTGTCCTCAATATGGCAGTGGCTATTTACTTAACGAAGCTTGGGGCATTACTAAGTGTAGGCGCACATGGTGCTTGGGCAGTGGAAGTACCAATGTTTTATCTATTCAGTGCTTTGGCTATTGTCCTTTTGGGTTCTGGTAAATATGCGATCATTAGAGATTAGTACATCAAAATTACACATTGCTTGCCTATAGTTTTAAAAAAGTGATCCCTCTGAGTGCCTAGGTTCCTCAGAGGGATCATATAAAAAGGTAAGCAATGCAAAAAATAGTATTCACTCTCTTAATGATATGTATGACATTCGTTCTTGCAGATGAAGTTAAACCATGGACAACCAAATTAAACAATTTAACGACATTTGAAAAGCATGTACTAATAGATAAAGGGACAGAACGCGCCTTTTCAGGAAAATATGTACATACCAAAGAAGATGGTATGTATACATGTAAAGTGTGTGATGCACCTCTCTATACCTCTAAAGATAAATTTGACTCTCATTGCGGATGGCCCAGTTTCGATGATGCTATTCCCGGCGCTATTAAAGAAGTACCAGATGCTGATGGCAGACGTACAGAAATCGTTTGTGCAAATTGTGGGGCACACATGGGCCATGTTTTTAAAGGGGAAGGGTTCACTTCTAAAAATGTACGTCACTGTGTGAATTCCGTTTCTCTCAATTTTCAAAAAAATAAAACCCAGACCTCCACATTAAAAAAAGCCTATTTTGCAGGTGGATGTTTTTGGGGTGTAGAGTATTATCTTGAAAAGATCGATGGAGTTAAAGAGGTGACTTCTGGGTTTATGGGAGGGCATCTCAAAAATCCAGGTTATTATGATGTCGTACGTAAAGATACAGGACACATAGAAACAGTTGAAGTTGTGTATGATCCTTCTAAAGTCTCTTATGAAACATTAGCCAAAATGTTTTTTGAGATACACGATCCGACACAGACAGACGGGCAAGGACCAGATATAGGCAGTCAATATCTCTCTGCTATTTTTGTCAACAATACCCAAGAACGTGAAACGATTGAGAGATTGATAAAAGTGCTGGAAGATAAAGGGTTTAAGATAGCCACAAAGATAAGGGCTAAAGCACCTTTTTACAGTGCAGAAGCGTATCATCAGGACTACTATGAGCGTAAAGGCTCAACCCCTTATTGTCATAGAAGGGTCAAGAGGTTTTAGTCTTGCGTATTGATCATCCACTGAGAAAAGATATTTAGGTAATTCCAAAAACTTTGGATATTTTTTATTATATAACGCACTTAGAGCAAAGCTCCAAGCACTACGTTGCCACTGTGGCTACCTCAGCAGTAGGCTCATACGACTAGTCGTATTTTAATCTTTAGTGTTTATCATCCACTGAGAAAAGATATTTAGGTAATTCCAAAAACTTTGGATATTTTCGTCGCTGCTTAACTTATCGTTGATGATAGGTTGCAGGGCTTCTTCAAAAGTGACGAGCCAATGCAGTCTTGCATGAGGGGTGATAGGAAAAGGAGCATGTCTTTTTCTCATTTGCGGTGCACCACGGTTTTGATTAAAGTAGGGTGTGCCTCCACAGATCTGTATGAAAAAGTCTGCAGAGGTCTGCCCTGCTGCTTTCATCACTTCTCTATCTTTTGGAAATATCTCTTTAATAGGACTTTCAAATAGTCCCATATAAAATCTATCGAGCAGGGCACGCATGCCTTCTTCTCCAATGTCAGTTAAAAATTCCGGATTGGGTTTGGTTACGGGAGGGTTAACCCCTTCCTGGTAAGGGAGTATAGAGAAGTCTAAAGATGAGGTACCAAATTTCATTAAATGCCTTTTATAAATTAAATATATATTTTGAAAGGTTATAACATGAAAAAGCTTTATATTCCTTAGCGACAGCCACCCGTGCCACAACTGTCACTGTTTTCTACAGCAAAACTATTGGTATAGCCACATTCCAGACACTCAAAAGAGAGTAATTTAGGACCGGAACATCCCCCTGATCTTTGGTCTGTAAGTTCAATGCTTTTTTGATGACATTTAGGACAAAATCCCCGTTTGATGGCATCTAATTGTTCTTTTTTCTCTTTAAGGTAGAAGATATAAACAAATACTGATCCCAGAAGAATGATAAGCATAAAAGCGAGAAGATAAAATGAATCGATAATTGACTCCTTACGTCGTATAATTTTTTAGTTCGGCGACCTGTTTTTTATAGTCAGGTAAATGCTGTTGAACCAGCTGCCAAAAATCTTTTTGATGATGTTTGTGTTTGATATGTGCCAGTTCATGAATGATGATGTATTGTATCACATCGTGTGGGAGTTTCATCATCATCGTGTTAAAACTTAAAACGTTTTTCCCGCTACAGCTTCCCCACTGCCGTTTTGTTTTTCGAAAGCGTAGGTTTGTTGGGGAAAGACCCATTTTTTCAGCCCAGAGCTCTACATGAGAAGGAATGTGCTTTTGTGCTTCTGTTTTATAGAAGCGATCGAAATGTGTTTGAAAAAGTCTTTCATCATAGGTATGGTAAAACAGCGTAAATTTTTCCCCATCAAAATCAAGGTGTGCTCTTTTTTTAGTATGCACAGTTAAATGGAGTGGGTAAGCTTCACCCATATAATATAACTCTAAATCTTTGGAAAAGTCTAAAGGTTTCCCTTTTTTGTATTGAATCTTTTCTCTGGCATTATTGATCCAGGAAGCCTTTTTGAGTAAAAGTTGTTCTATTTTTCGTTGTGTGACTTTAGGGGATTTGATGACGAGGTTTCCCTCGTTGTCAAAGGTAAGGTAAATGTGTTTAAGTTTGGGGTTAACGATGTGTGTATATTGTGGTAAAAAACTCATATCGTAAGATTAGTTAACGATCTTATCATTACTATATATTACTCTTCTGTGGATAGACCCATCTTTGTTGTATGTTTGAGCCGGACCTTCTTTTACACCATTTTTGTAGGTATAAGATACCATCACCTCACCATTTGGATAGTATGCTTCATACATACCATCTTTCTTCCCATTGATATAATTTACTTTTGAAAGGACGCGGCCTCTTTCATCATATCCTGTCGCAGTACCATGAGGTACACCATTTCGAATATGTACTGTGGAGATAACATGTCCGTCAAATCCATATTCTTTACGCAGACCATTTTGGCCACTGTCATCAGTCATAATGAACTCAGAGCGCAGCTGACCACCGGTATAGTACTCTTTTTTAACCGTTTTACCTGAAAGACCTGGTCCTTGACAGGCACTTAAGAAAAGAAGTGCAAAAATAGAAAGAAATAGAGATAGCTTTTTCATGGAAAACCTTGATATATAAAATAGTAATATGAGTATACTATAAATTGCCTTTTTTTGCTTTTTGACCAGAGAGTATAGTGTGTTTGAGAAAGAGACTTTCTTAAGGCACGTAAATTATCATGTATAATTTAAGAGCATTGTATGCATCTCTTCCTTAGGTACAGGATGACTGAAATAGTGACCTTGAATATTGACACAGCCATGATCAATTAGAAAATCTTTCTGCTCAGAAGTTTCTACCCCTTCAGCGATAAGATCAAGCTTAAGACTCCTCGCAAGCGCAATAATTGCTTTAACAATAGCGACATCCTCTTCATCTTCAGGAATGTCTTTGACAAATGAACGGTCAATTTTGAGCCTATTGATCGGTAAACGTTTCAGTAGAGACAAAGATGAATACCCTGTACCAAAATCATCAATAGAAATACCTATACCCAAATTGCTTAACTGATGTAATTTTGTAATGACCTCTTCAGATTTTTTTATCATTTGTCCTTCCGTGATTTCCAATTCTAACCATTTTGAGAGAAAGTTATTTTTCTTGATACACGCTTCAATTTTTGGTATAAAATCTGTTTTGTCCAACTGTTTTACCGAAACATTTAATCCAAGTACCCCGGGGTTTAGTCCCTCTTTATACCATTGGGAAATCTGCTTCATAGCATTACTCATTACCCACTGGTCCAACTCAATGATTATTCCCGTTTCTTCTGCCAAGGGGATAAATTCATCTGGCATAAGAAGACCCATAGTTGGGTGGTCCCATCGCACCAATGCTTCCAGCCCTACCAATGCATTGGTAGATGCATTTATCTGAGATTGATAATGAATAACAAACTCCCCATTATCGATAGCCTGTCGTAAACTGGTTTGCATAAGCATACGTTTCACGGCTAACTCTGTCATTGTAGGTGAATAGAACTGGTAATTATTGCGTCCTTCTTCCTTTGCTTTATACATTGCAGTATCTGCATACTTCAGTAGAGACTGAGCATCTGTGGCATCTTGTGGATAAAGACTGATTCCAATACTCCCTGAAACATAAAGTATATGCTCCTCAATAAAGATAGCCTCTGCTAATGTTTGAAGGATTTTTTCTGCCAACAATGATGCATCTTCCGGGTGTTTCAACTCTTCCATAATAAGTGTAAATTCGTCACCGCTTAAGCGGGCTAAAGTGTCTTCTTCCCGAATAATGTTTTCAAGGCGTTTCGCTATGATTTTTAAAACTTTGTCCCCCACTACATGGCCTAGGGAATCATTAATATGTTTAAATTTATCCAGGTCAATGAAAAAGAGTGCTAATCCTTCTTTGTGGCGTTTTCCTTTTTCGATCCCTTGTGCCAATCGATCAGAAAACAGTACTCGGTTTGGAAGGCCTGTCAATGCATCATGATGGGCTTGATAACGTAAAATCTCTTTTTGTGCAAGCAAGGTATCTTCGGCTTTTTTACGTTCAGTGACATCTCGTAAATAGCCTACGATACCGATCGGACTGCCTTTATTGTCTCGGAGGAGGGAAAGAGATAGATTGATAAGTAACTTTGCGCTAGATTTCTTCATGAGATATAAGGTACTGCGATACTCTCCGTTTTTGAGTAGAGTAGAGATATGCGTTGTAAACGTTTCAGACGCATCTTTTGGGTACAACAGTGAAATATGTTTTCCCATGACTTCATCTGCTGTATATCCAAAGAGTACCTCAGATCCTTTATTCCAACTGGTAATATATCCTTCCAAATCTGTTGTATTGACAGATTCTTGCGTCTGCTGGATCATCTGTGCCTGATGCAATAGTTTGAGTTGATCTTCCTTCTGCTCTGTGATGTCTGTATGTGTACCTATCATACGAACGGCTTGACCACTCTCATCAAACTGCACTTTACCTCTATCATGAATCCAGACCCAATGTCCATCTTTATGTCTTAACCGATGAATATTTTCATAATACTCTGTTTCACCATTTACATTTTTGTAGACATCTGCCCAGGTTTCCTCTACATCATCAGGGTGAATACGGTCAGCC
>CAKZWP010000154.1:0-7068 GCA_937921845.1 uncultured Sulfurovum sp. | reverse complement strand
ACTTGACGGAAATGTACGAATACATCGTCTCCACCATTCTCTTGTTGAATAAATCCATAACCTTTTTCATCGTTGAACCATTTAACAGTTCCGTTTACTAATGCTGCCATTTTTTGTACCTTTGGGTAATAATTTTCACTTAAAATTTAAGTGGAATCCAAATCAGAGAGAGTCTTTCGGGTCTAGCAATAACACTTAACACACGATAGATGAACTCGAACCTCATCTTTCATCATAGATATTGTAGCTTATTTTTAAACTTATAACCTTATTTAAAATAAATATATTTATAAATAATATAATTTACAATATTTACATGCGACCCATACGACGTAGAGAGACTACCAAGGGGACAAAATGTACTTTCCATGTTGTCCATCGACTGATGAATGGCGTGGATTCATTGCTTAAGTTTATAACGTTTTTATAGGAAATAGGTTGTGCATCTGGATCCAGGCTTTTTAACATACTGTTTAGTTTCTCTGTACTCATACCATAAACCATTTGAAGTTTCTGATCATAGCCTTGTGTAGCTATGACATTCAGTATGCGATTGTCTTTTAGAACAACCTGGAAGGCATAGATAAGTGTATTATAGTAGACCTTTACTACACGTTTTGCATCAAAGATGATACCTATACTCCTTGTAGTAGGAAGGTCAAACTGATACTGCATATCTGTTCGCGCCTCTTCATACATCACTATACTGCCATCATCTAAACGTAAAAGGTTCTGTGTGAGGAAAAGTGTACTGAAGTTTTCTCTGTGCTGTTGAACTTGTATCCCGTGTATTTGTAAGTGTGCATTATTGATCTGAAGGCTGATCTGTTCATTTTTATAGGAGATATTTGAAGTGGCACAACCACTTATCTGCAAGATAAGTACGATTGAAACCAACAGTTTTGTGACTTTACTCGTCATATCATTTCTGTTAATTTAAAAACGATGTTATTGAGCTCTTTAGCAGCTTTTTTAGCTAGCTTCTCTGCTTCTTCTTTAGAATCATTATATAAAACTAATAGTTCTTTTTGTTTCTCTGCCCACAAGTCTTCACTTTCCATTTTTGCAAGGTGTGCTTTTAGGGTTGCTATATCGAGCTCTTCTTGTGCATTGGTTGAAACTTTATAGGTAAACTCATGTGTAGTCTCTTTGAGTTTTTCAATTCTATCACGTGCCTCCATCATTCCTAAGTGTCCTTTGAGTTCTGCTTGATCTTCAAAGTTGTCGTAGGCGTCTTTTAGTTTCCCTTCTACACCCGATAAATGTTTTTTCAAATCAACCCAAAGCTCACTTACTTCTTCTGTAAAGTCTTCACTACGTGCTTCTATATTCTTTTCTATCTTCTCTAATGATTTCTTAGATTCTTCGATAATTTCTTTGAATTCTTTTTCCATTAACTGATCCTTCTAAAATAGCTTATACAGTTATTATAACATTTTTTATCGTCAATATTTCGAATCAAATTCTGAGCTAAGTTATAGCGATTACATCTTTTTTGTAATAGTTGAAACCCATAAAAAAGTCTCTTCCCCCCTCATGACATTAATTTGTTCTTATAAGTATTCATGATAATATTATTCATACTATAAAGTATTTGGAGGGGAAATATCATGAATATTATGACAAAATTTAAAATAGCGTTTATTTTTCTTGTGGCAGTCTTTACCTTAAATCTAGAAGCAAATCCAGTATTCGCAAGGCAATATGATATGGCATGTAGTGCCTGTCATTCACAAGTACCTGCACTTAATGATATGGGTCTTGGATTTGTGAGAAATGGATTTAGAACATCCAAATATGATCCAACTGCTTTACAGAGTTTTATAGATTCAAATAGTACAAAGAGATTTTATCCTGTTGGTGCCATTGTCGGTTTATCTGATAATTCCAAAACTGATGAAGTAAATAGACTTGTTAAACTCTATCTGTCCGGTACTCTTACAGACTCTTTGTCTGTATATAGCTCAACGAAAGAGTCATTTAAAAGTAGTAAAAGTGGTCAGGAGCTATTTGAATCTGGTAATTCCCAATTCTATTTCCAATACAATTTCTTAGAAGCAAAACATGCTTTTAGAGCAGGGCTTCTTTCTCCGTTGACACAGTTAGGTAATATAAAAAGAAGTATGGGACATTCTGGATTGCATGGGGGAGAAGGACATGGAGAAAATTACTTTTCACCTCTACAGCATGCAAATGTTAAAAAAATAAAGGGGGCTGAATACTCTTATCTATTTGATAATAATGTACTACTCCTTTTTTCATATGGTGAATCAGTAGATAATAGTCGTAGTCATGGTGAGGATAGTAGTCATGGAAGTTTGACGGATGATGATGACAACAATGCTTTTTTAAGTGGTATAACATACAGAACGGCTTCAAACTATAAAATTGGATTGGTTTATAACAATACAGAGATCAAAGGCGATACATTTTATTCACTGATACTACCTATAGAAAAAGAGTATAGTTTACTTACATGGAACTCCTCTTTAGTTTATGCAAATGATTCAAATGATGACTATTTCGGGGTTGAAAATGCATTTACTTTCCCATTGGGTGACATGGAACATGTAAAGGCTATTTTCAATGTAGATAGTGATGAGAATGATGACACCAACTTTGGATACTCTTTAGGTTATACTAAAATTTATAATATGTTCTCATTTTCAGCTGTAGCAGCACGTGTGAATACAGAGACATATAGCAGCAGTAAACTTTCTGGAACTATCAACCTGATCTTCTAGCAAGACAAAGAGGCTTTACTTTGAAAGTCTCTTTAGCGCACTACATCTATATCTGTAAATTATTATCTCTTTCTTCAAGCCACTCATGAAGTGGGATAAAATCATCTATATTTTTTGGCTCAACTCTGAGAATCTCTGTAAAACTTTTTACACCCATGGAGAGCAGGTATTGTAAGTTATCATCAAAAGTTGCACTTTCTATGACAAAGATGTTCTCTTTATGTACTTCAAACATATATCCACCATTTGGAATAGGGGACATAGAAAGTGTGACTGTGTAGTGGTCTTTGATGATGCTCTCTTTTTGAGAGTACATCAGTCCAATGTTGTATCCTTCATTGGCAAAACCCCGTATGGCTACGACGAGCACCTTATTTGCCCCCTCTTTTGAAGAGTTGAAGAGGTTTATAAGGTCTTTGATTGTTGCGTAGCCTGGTATTTTTTCAAGTAATGATTCAACGTATTTAGCGAGTCTTGTCTTTACAAGATGCCCAACAAAATACAAAAGAAGTAAAAATATTATTATTACAAGCATGAACCATAAGAATTTATGGTCTTCAGGTATATACCCTACAGTCGTAAATACCGAAATTACCAAAAATTTTATTTTTCCAAAAAGCCAAAGTATCACTACAAGGACAATCACTACAGGTAATAGTCCAAAGAATCCTTGAAGGGCTGTATGCATAAAATGTTTTATGGTTTTGTTGTTTTTCAAGCTAACTCCTCTAACCAAATTTCAACATCCGCATCACTGGCCATCTTCCAATCCGCTCTTGGACTCAAAGAGATCGTACCTACTTTCGGACCATCTGGCATACATGAACGTTTAAACTGTTGAGTAAAGAAACGTCTCAAAAAGAGTTTAAGCCATTTGGTGATGGTTTCTTCATCATATTTGCCATCAAAGGCTAAACTAGCTAAGAAACGTATCTTCGTTGGTTTGGCACCGTATTTGATGAAGTGGTAAAGAAAGAAATCATGCAGTTCGTAGGGACCTACAATGCTTTCCGTTTCTTGTACTATCTCATCACCTTCATGAGGGAGCAGTTCCGGGCTGATAGGGGTGTCCAGTATGTCATCAATGATATCTGCTATAGATTCATTAGATTTGTAATACTCGATGACATACTGTATAAGTGTTTTAGGTATGCCTGAGTTAAGCGCATACATACTCATATGGTCACCATTGTAGGTTGACCAACCCAAAGCTATCTCACTAAGATCGCCTGTACCGATGACAAGTGCACATTCTTTATTTGCCATGTTCATGAGTATTGAAGTTCTTGCTCTGGCCTGTACATTCTCATACGTTACACTGTGTTCGTCTTTGTCGTGTCCTATGGCTTCAAATTCTTCGAGAGAGATATCTGTGATATCAACAGTTTTGAGTGTGATACCTAAGGCTTCACAAAGTTGTACAGCATTTGACTTTGTACGGCTTGTGGTACCAAAGCCAGGCATCGTTACTGCGATGATATTTTCAACATCCCAACCCATCATTTCAAAAGCTCTGTGTGTAGAGAGCAGGGCAAGTGTAGAGTCAAGTCCACCCGAGATACCTATAACCGCTTTCTTGATATGCGCATGGTTCATACGTTTGATTAGCCCGTGGGCTTGTATATGGACTATCTCGTCACATCTGTGCTTTTTCTCTGCATAGCGTGAAGGAACAAATGGCATAGGGTTAATATCGCGTTCAAGTTCAGTGATGCTTGGCAATGTTTCTATTTTGATGACACGTGTTTTTTTACGTCGTCCGTCAGAGTAGCTTGATTCATTGAGTCTAAGCCATCTTAAACGCTCTAAATCCACATCAGCAGTAATTAGGTTGCTTTCAAGAGAGAAACGCTCATTTTGCGCTAAAGTAGAACCATATTCTGAGATGATAGCATGCCCTCCAAAGACTGTATCGGTTGTAGATTCACCTACACCAGCCGAAGAATAGACATATGCAGCCATACAACGACCACTCTGTGTACGTACAAGCTCTTCACGATACTCATGTTTACCGATAAGTTCATTACTTGCCGAGAGATTAAACAAAAGGTTGGCCCCATTATTTGCCATATGGTTACTTGGAGGAGTGACAGCCCAAAGATCCTCACATATCTCGACACCAAAAGTCATATCTTTCGAATCTGTAAAAAGTAAGTCAACACCAAAAGGTATCTCTTCACCCAACAGATCAGTGGTTGTTCTTGTAATGTCTCTTCCACTGATAAACTGACGTTTTTCGTAGAACTCTTTTTTGTTAGGTAAGTAACTTTTAGGTACGATTCCCAAAATCTTACCTCTTTGTATCACTGCAGCACAGTTATAGAGTCTATCTGCTTCAAGTACTGCTATACCGATGATAGCAATGGTATCTATATCTTTTATATTATTTAATATATCATTAAGTGATTCATTTTGAGAAGCTATAAGAGTTTGATTGAGTAAGAGATCACTAGCAGTGTATCCTGTAAGCGTCAGCTCTGGAAATACAACGACACTAACCTCTTTAGTATGTGATTGATGGATGAGTTTGATAACTTCTTCTGCATTTTTAGCAGGGTTTGCTACTGTGGTTTTGTTAACAGCTGATGCAACTCTATAATATCCAAACATACAGTTCCTTTTAGTGTATCCTTGGACAAAAGCCCAAGGATGATAAACAATTAATTACGCTTTTGAAGCTACTACTTCAATGCTAACGATGTCATCATTTTGATCGATGTTGTCCAGTACCATGAAACTATCAGTATCATCTTCTTCAATAGCACCAAATACAGTGTGAACACCATCTAGGTGTGGTGTTGCTACAAAAGTGATAAAGAACTGGCTTCCACCTGTGTTTGGTCCAGCGTGAGCCATAGAGAGTGTTCCTCTTCTATGTGGGTGTGTACTTGTATCTGTTTCACAGTCTATCTGCCAGCCTGGACCGCCTGTTCCTGCCATTGAAGGATTGTCTTTAGAATGAGGACAACCACCTTGTGCCATAAACCCAGGGATTACTCTGTGGAATTTAAGATTGTTATAGAACCCTGTTTCTGCAAGGTGAGCAAAGTTTGCAACTGTGTTAGGTGCATCTTCTGTGAAAAGTTTAGCCCAAATAACACCCTTTGAGGTAGTAAATTTAGCGTAGTTATATGTATCCATAACGCTTTGAACAACGTCATATCTTTTTGATTCTTTTCCAAACATTGTGTTTAGTCCTTATATATTAAAATTAGGATATTATTATACCACTAAAAGATAAGAGGTTTGAACCATGGAACTATGTGTAGCACTTGATTTGCCATCGGCTGAAGAGAATTTGGCTCTGGCAGAGTCACTTAAATCATACAATGTTTGGATGAAAGTAGGGTTTCGTGCCTACATACGTGATGGAAAACCTTTTATAGAAGCACTTAAAGCTATCAACCCTGATTTCAAGATATTTTTAGACCTCAAACTCTATGACATTCCTAACACTATGGCAGATGCAGCAGAAGAGATAACAAAACTGGGTGTTAATATGTTCAACATCCATGCATCTGCAGGGGCAGTGGCTATGAAAACAGTTATGGATAGATTGGCTCCCTATGAAAACCGTCCATTGGTACTGGCTGTTACAGCACTGACTTCTTTTGATGAAGAAAACTTCCAGAATATTTACGAAAAAAGTATAAACGAAAAAGCAGAGCAATTCGCAAAAATGAGTTATGAAAATGGTTTAGATGGTGTAGTTTGTTCTACATTTGAGAGCAGGGCTATAAAAAATGCAACGTCTGAAACATTCTTGACACTCTGCCCAGGTATAAGACCTTTTGGAGAAGATGCCGGAGATCAACAGCGTGTAGCAACACTGGATCTTGCGAATGAAGAGGGAGTAGACTACCCGGTAGTAGGAAGACCTATCTACAAAGACACTCATCCTCAAAGTAAAGTAGAAGAGATACTAAAAGTAATTTCTACTTTTTAATCTCTTTCTTTGGCTTAGTCATATCGACAGCATTATCCATACCCTGCATCATAAAGTAGCCACCTAGAGCAAAGAGTGCCAGTACGATAAGTGGTGTAAGTTTTTTTAACATTTTGGAACCTTATTTAGTAAATATATTATGTAATGATAATCAGTTTTTTAATGATTTTCCTAAAAAATAATAGTACGAAGTGAAAAAAAATGAATTTAGGGCAAATTGATTCTATTTTAAGCTATGATTTAAGCCTAATGCATTATAATCTCACCCACAAAACACATGGACAGGTGGGAGAGCTGGTTTAATCCGCGCCCCTGCTAAGGGCGTGTAGGCTCACGCTTACCGAGGGTTCGAATCCCTCCCTGTCCGCCACTCACTCA
>CAKZWP010000153.1:0-5528 GCA_937921845.1 uncultured Sulfurovum sp. | reverse complement strand
GGTATGCTGCAAGTGGTGATGAAGCTGCTTAACCTCAGTGGTGCTACTAATGCTTACTTTGGGAAAAAAGATGCGCAGCAGTTGGCACTCATCATGCAGATGGTTAAAAATTATTTTATGGATGTAAATATCATTCCCTGTGAGATCATACGAGATGAGAATGGTTTGGCTTTAAGTAGTCGTAATGTCTACTTGAAAGGTGAAGAAAAAACACGTGCACTCTCTCTTGCACGCTCACTCAAACGAGCAACTAAAATGGTCATGGCAGGAGAACTCAATGTCGAATTGATCAAAAAAGAGATGTTAAGTGTACTTGAAGAGACAGATCAGGTTGAATATGTGGCTATAGTAGACAGAGAATTTAATGCACTTGATAGTGTAGAGATAGGCAATACGATCATTCTTGTTGCAGCATGGGTAGGAAAGCCTAGGTTGATCGATAATTTGTGGATCTAAAACAGATCTTCAAAAAGTTCATGTGTTGATTTATCTTTCGCAGGCTTTGTATTGACTGGTTTAGGGTCAGGTTTTGGTTCAAGTTTAAAAAGTTCTTTTACCGAAGGTGTCGGTTTTTTTACTGGCTTTACTGTCACTTTTTTCTTTTTTTCTTTTTGTGGTACGGTTGGTTCATGTATGATCTTTGGCGGGCTTTTTGGTTCCACTTTGATTTCGGGACTGGCTACTTCCAATCCGCCTTCAGGTTTAAGGTAATCAAGTTCTACAAGTATATCAAGCATTCTTCTAAATGTCGGTACAGCTGATTGTGATGCGAAGTATTTATAGCGTTTTTTAGCACGTATTACCATAGCTCCGATCGTATATTTATGCCCTTCTTTATCGTTGGCAAAGCCATAAAAGCTACTATGATACTCTCTCACATAGCGACCTTTTTTAGCGATGTGAGCCGTTCCTGTTTTCCCACCTACTTCTAACCCTGGATACTGTGCTGCAACACCGGTACCGCGTTTGACTACTTCTAAAAGAATATCATGTATTTGGTTAGCAGCTTTTTTGCTAACGGCTTGCATATTTCCGATTTTAGGAGGAAGGGTATAGTGCTTACCTTTTGCATCTTGCAAGTAATCTACCAAACGAGGAGTAACGGCTAAACCATCATTATTGAAAGCGGAGTAAGCTTTCATCAGTTGGGTAAAAGTGACCATCATACCATAACCAAATGAAGAGTTTGCTCTATGCATTTTATGATTAAGCAACCTAAGTGGTTTAAGAGAACCTGGTAGATCACGTGAGAGGTCTATCCCTGTCTTTTGGGCGAGACCAAATTTGAGTAAACCTTCTCTAAACTCTTTGCCTGTAAGTAGCCATGAGATTTGAGACGTACCGATGTTGGAAGAGTGCACAATGATATCCGTTACAGGGATAGACTCAAAATAATCATCATCACTTACACTTTGACCACCTGTAATATCAAATTTTTTATATCCTGTCTTAAACCATGTGTCAGGGGTGATTCTCTTTTTATCAAGTGCAAGTGCGACTGTAAGAGGTTTAAGTACTGAACCGGCCTCATAAGGGTACTCTGTAAATTTTGGTACGAGTGCAGCGATATCTTTTTGTCTAATGTGCGAAGGGTCATAACGTTCAGAACTTGCCAAACTCAGTACTTTACCGGTTTCACTCTCCATGATACCTACGATGATCTCATCAGCATCAATGCTGAGTTTCATTTGATCGATCATGAGTTCAACACGTCTTTGCAAAGCAAGAGGAATGTTGAGATGTAGATCCAATCCGTCTACACGTTGTATCTTGATACTGTTTTTGTCATGGATGACTGCACCAACCACATCACGTTTACCCTGAAAGTATCCATTTTTCTTAGATGTAATATGTTTTTCGTATGCCCGTTCAAGACCTTTTTTCCCTGATGGACGGGTGTATTTGCCATCACTTTTATCACCTACATAGCCCAATATGGGACTTAAAACATCACCAAGTGGAAAGCGTCTGCTCTCTCCATTCTCGATAATATCCAAACCATAGACAACCTCTATACCACTACGGGTTTTGATAGACTGAAAGACATCTAGTTTTCGTAATTTATAAGCGAGTGATTTGAGCTGCATAGCGGAGCGCGCATTAATGGTTTTAGAGAGGACAATATTGCCTTTTATCTCTTTGCCTTTACGATTTTTAAATCTTTTAAGAACCTTTTTTTCAGGGATACCGCTATAGATACTAAAGAGTTTGACAAAAAGTGCTTTTTTCTCAGGATCTATACTCGCGCCACGTACCACTGCTTGATAGGTTTTTTCTGAACTGCTGAGTGTATAATCATCTGCAGAGATGATAGCCCCGCGAAATGAACGGTCATGAATAGTAGAGTTATGGCTGGGAATACGTCTGTCTGAAGAGATGGTCTTCAGAACTGAAAATAAGAAAATACCCATGGCAAGCAGTAAGAGTAAAAAAAGAAAAGAAATTTTGTTCTTTCTTTGATGTATTGCTTTATTTTGTATTTCTTTATTCATATTTCCCTCTTATAGAGTGTAATTTTATCAAAGTTATCTGTTAAATTTGATAAAATACTAATTAATAAATAAAAGAGAATACAATATGATAGACAAACCCCTTTTAGCTGGTGTCATGATACTTTTGACACTTTCTCTGGTAATGAGTTATTCTCTCTCAACCTATACGGTTGTACATTTTAATTATGCAGACTTCCACTTTTTTATACGACAAAGTATGGCTATTTTTATAGGGTTTGTCACGATGGTATTTTTAAGTAAAATGGATCCTGACAAATGGTTTTCAAGAATAGGGTTGTCACTATTTGTCCTCTTTTTTATTTTAATGATAGCCATGCAGTTTTTACCTTCTTCTCTAGTAAATGCAGTAGGGGGTGCTAAAAGATGGATACGTGTAGGACCGATGTCGATTGCACCTGTGGAATTCTTTAAAGTGGGGTTCATCTTCTTTTTAGCATGGAGTTTCTCACGTAAATTACTCAACAAAACAAAAATGAAATTTTGGGAAGAAGTACGTGCCTTTGCACCTTACATTTTTGTCTTTCTTGTAGCAGTTGTGATTATCGCTGTCTTTCAAAAAGATTTAGGTCAAGTGGTGGTTCTGGGTGCGACATTGATGGTATTGTTTTTGTTTATAGGGAGTTCAAAGAAATTCTTTTTCACACTGCTTTCAGGTGGTTTTTTGGCCTTTATTGGGCTTATCTTCTTTGCTCCTCACCGTATGGCACGGATAAAAAGTTGGTGGGGAACTGTGCAAGATAATATACTTTCACTCTTCCCATTTGAATCAGTCCAAAACCTTCGTATAGAAGCAGGGAAAGAGCCTTATCAGATATCTAACTCCCTTAATGCTATTCATAATGGCGGTTTTTTTGGACAAGGCCTGGGCAATGGTCAGTTTAAATTGGGCTATTTAAGTGAAGTACATACAGACTTTATTTTGGCAGGTATCACAGAAGAGTTAGGGCTTTTAGGACTTACCTTAGTCACGTTTACCATGTTATTTATTGTATTTCGTATTTTCAAGATCGCTTCAAAAGTGAAAAATCCTATGTATTATCTCTTCTCTATAGGTGTAGGATTGTTGATCGCATTGGCATTTATTCTTAACTCTTATGGTATCTCAGGTATTACTCCGATTAAAGGAATTGCTGTACCGTTTTTAAGCTATGGTGGTTCACATATATGGGCTTCTTGTATCGCTATAGGTATGGTGTTGATGGTTTCTAAAAAAGTACCAAGAGACAGTAAAGGACGCATAAAATGAGTATCGTGATGACAGGTGGTGGTACAGGCGGACATTTGGCCATCATCAAAGCAGTGAAAGAGCACTTGAAGGATGAAGAACTTGTTTATATTGGTTCAACTAAAGGACAAGATAAACAGTGGTTTGAAAATGATGATGACTTTGCATACAAATACTTTTTTGAGACACGTGGTGTCGTCAACCAGGGTGCCTTAGGTAAAGTTAAATCACTTTTTATGATGTTCAAAGCAACGATGAAAGCTATTAGACTTTTACGAAAACATAAGGCCAAAGTGGTTTTTTCTGTAGGTGGCTTCTCTGCTGCTGCCACAGCATTTGCAGCGAAGATCTTACGTATTCCTCTAGTGATTCATGAACAAAATGCAGCACTTGGTTCACTCAATAAACTACTCAAGTCTCATGCCACAGCATTCATTTCATCGTATCTGGAAGAGAGTCCTATCAAAGCGTATCCAATTAAACAAATATTTTTTGAGAATGCCCGTAAAAGAGACAAGGTTCATACGATTATCTTTCTTGGCGGATCACAAGGAGCAAAGGCTATCAACACACTGGCTTTACAGATAGCACCAAAACTGAAGGAAAAAGGGATTAAGATCATCCATCAAGCGGGGCAAAATAACATCGATGAGGTCCAAAAAGCGTATGATGAGCTAGGTATAGAAGCTGAAGTCTTTGGTTTTACAGATAAACTGGCAGACTATATGAATGAAGCAGACTTTGCGATAGCACGCTCAGGTGCTTCAACACTATGGGAACTTTCTGCTACGGCTGTACCTACACTGTATATCCCTTATCCTTATGCTGCAAGTGACCATCAGTTTCATAATGCACAGTTTTTAGTAGAAAAAGATCTTGCATGGATCATGAGAGAAAATGAGATAGATATCGAAAAAGTCTTGGCACTACTGGATGAAGATCTGGCAGATAAAAGCAGAGGACTTATGGAGATTGTTGAAAAAAATGGTAGTGAGAAAATAGCTAGGCTATTGACACAAATCTAACACAATTATGATGTATAGTTTTTTAAATTAAAAGTAAAAGGGTTTATTGTGAAAAAGTTTATGATGTTGATACTATCGGTAGTATCTGTCGTGGCATTGAGTGGCTGTGGTGGTGGAAGTGATGATGGAAGTTATGATGGACCAATACCAGAAACATATTTTATTACAGATGGTTTTGGTAATGGTGTAAGTGATATAATTTATCATTGTGATAGTGGCTTAAGTGGTGTAACTAATTTTGAAGGTGCTTTTACATTTGATATTGTTGGAGATAATTGTAATTTTGATTTAGTAACAAACGGTATTGTAGATGATTTATTTATTGAATATGATAATGATCCATTTACGGATGCAGGTATAAATGGTATAGATTTTGAATGTGTTGAAAATGGTATTCTTCTTTCATCAGGCACTACGAGATATGACCCATTCTTAGATTTTAATGGTTTTATTGAAGATGGAAGCTTGTATGATGGTTGTACATTATTTGATATATATTAAGATTATAAATACCCATACATAGTAGTATTCATTAATTTCTTCCACGTCTCGAGAAGTGGAAGAGGAATAAAATTAAACAAAATGTCCTCCTTTACCTCCCAATAACCACATTTTAGATAAAATATCCTCAATTTATACAACACAATTTTAGGATAGTTTTATCATGGATATCAGAAAAGAATTTTTAGACTTTTTTCAAAGTAAAGGGCATCAGCTCATACCATCTTCGCCACTTGTACCAGACGACGCGACACTTATGTTTAC
>CAKZWP010000152.1:0-3104 GCA_937921845.1 uncultured Sulfurovum sp. | reverse complement strand
TCTCTTTTTACGTTACAACACAAAACGTATACTTGCCGTCACAAAAAAAGCATTTGAAACACAAACGTATGAATTTGCAATCAATAATGAAAAATATTTGACGATTGAAATTATCAGAAGAGAAAATTTTAATTTAAGTTATCTACTTTCAAAACTTTCAAGTTTAGATGTAGTCAATATGGATATATGTAAACTTTTTGATGATCTTAAATATTTTAAAATAGATTTTTCTCAAACAGTCAATACTGAAGATATTGGTTTCATCGAAGAAATGATCCATAATGCATTTAAAACTTCTCAAAGCAGTGCGCCGCATGTACCCCTTATTCATCCAAATGAGATTGAGATAGACTGTGAACATTCGAAAACATATGCCATTATGTATCTCAATTGTGTAGATCAGAAAGGTTTACTTGCTTATATTATCAATATCTTTGATGAAATGGGTATAGATATCGCTACTGCCAAAATACACACCCTTAAAAGCCGTGTAAGAGACATGTTTCTCATCGAAAAGAATGGAAAGTTTTGTCATAATGTTGAGACTATAATAGATAAACTTACAGGGAAGAAATAATTATGTGTGGAATTGTTGGATATATAGGACCAAAAGAGAAAAAAGAGATACTGCTTGAAGGCTTACAAGAGCTTGAATACAGAGGATACGATTCAGCAGGTATTGCTGTCATTGAAGGGAATAAACTTCATGACTATAAAGCCATAGGTAAATTAGAAAACCTGCGGAATAAAACCAAAGCCTATGAAAGTGAAGGATTTGGTATCTCTATTGGCCATACCAGATGGGCAACACACGGCAAACCAACAGAACTCAATGCACATCCACACTTAGGGGCATACTCTTATGTCGTACACAATGGTATCATCGAAAATTACCAAGAGCTTAAAACGGAACTGCAAAATGAAGGTATAAAATTCCTTAGCCAGACAGATACTGAAACGATAGTGCACCTGTTTGAAAAATATTATAATGCATCAAATGAAGCTTTTTCTGCCTTTGAAAAAACGATCAAAAGACTAGATGGTGCCTATGCAACCCTGCTCATCACTGAAGCTGCACCTGACATCATTTTCTTTGCAAAGAATGGTTCTCCTATGCTTATAGGATTTGACAAAGATGAAGTTTATTTTGCGTCTTCAGATACCCCTGTGATAGGTAAAGCAACTGAGGTTTATTATCTTGAAGATGGTGAATATGGTTATGTTCAAGAGGGTAAAGTACATCTATTTAACAAAAATGGTAGTACAAATTTCACCACACAAACACTCTCTGCAGATAAAATACTTGCTCAAAAAGATGGATACCGGTTCTTCATGGAAAAAGAGATCTATGAACAGAGTCGTGTCATGAGTGAGACGATGATGGGCCGTGTGCTTGATGATGCAATTTCTTTTGATGAACTAGGTGAAGACTGCTTTGAAGGGATCTCTGCTATCAAGATCTGTGCTTGTGGTACCAGTTACCACTCTGCTCTGACCTCTGCATATCTTTTTGAACGTATAGCAAAAGTAAAATGTGACGTTGAGATCGCTTCTGAATTCAGATATAAAGAACCTTTACTCACAGAGGACACACTTTTCATTACCATTTCACAAAGTGGTGAAACAGCAGATACACTCGAAGCTCTCAAAATGGCAAAAAGAGCCGGACTTAGAAGTCTTAGTATCTGTAATGTGGATAACTCGTCCATCGTTCGTGAAAGTGATGCGGCTATCCTTACAAGAGCCGGTATAGAAAAAGGGGTAGCAAGTACCAAAGCTTTTGCGACACAGACCATGGTGCTTTGGATGCTGGCTCTTTATGTCGGTCAAGAAAAAAATACAGTTTCAAAAGAAGTACTCAAAACTGAGATCGGTGCCATGCTGCATACCCCAAAAGCATTGGTAGTTACCGATACCTTACATGCGAAACTAAATAGACTCTCTAAACGTTATTTACATGGACATGGATTTTTCTTCATTGGCAGAGATATTTTCTTCCCTCTTGCGCTTGAAGGTGCATTGAAACTCAAAGAGATAAGTTACTTGCATGCAGAAGGTTACCCCGCAGGTGAAATGAAACATGGTCCTATCGCCCTAGCTGACAGTGAACTCTTTACCATAGCGCTCATGCCAAAAACGATGCACTACGATAAGATCAAATCAAATGTGGAAGAGCTAAGTGCCAGAGATGCAACTATCTGTGCTATCTCTCCAGAACCATTTGACTTGGCTGATGACTTCATACAAACGAAATATGATTCTCACCCGATGTTGGAGTTCTTTGAAATGATGGTAGTAACACAACTGCTTGCACTTGAAATTTCTGTAAGACTTGGGAATGATGTAGATATGCCTAGAAACTTGGCGAAGTCAGTGACAGTTGAGTAAGCTATTTGACTAATACTTCAAACCATTGGGCACACAAGGCTTTATAGATCACTTTATAGGCCTTGAGTTTTTCATGATTTATTTCGTATTCCATAGAAAAATAACGTCCTAGAAAATGCCCCTCATCTTCTATATTTAAATCAAATTCAACACATACGGAAGCCAGATCAAAATACCTGTCATTCACACCTGCATATTCCCAGTCAATTAATTGAATCGTTTCTGAAAATAAAATATTTTGAGGGTTCAGATCATTGTGACACAATACGTTTTCTGAAGGAAAGCTCTCTATGATTTTAAATGCATCTTGAATTTCTTTTGATTTAGTTTCAATAAGTGTCTCTAAGAGTATGGGCTCACTATCTATCTGAGAAGTATGTAATTTTCTCAATACTTCTGCAAATTGATGTAAGTCATTTTTTTCTAATGTATCTTTATGCATTCCCTCTAAGTATGCCGAAATAGCCAAATCATTTTCTTCGTCTAGAAGCACAGGTTCTGCGCTTATACCTTTTTCAAATGCCAGTCTTTGTACTTGAAATTCAAATTTTCTGTCTATATCTGTTCGGAGAAACTTTCGTAAAATATATTTTTTACCCTCAGTATGAAGCAGATAGTTTTCATTACAATAGCCTTGCTTTTCCAGTAATGTAAACTCTTCAATAGTTTCATCTGCAAATAGAGCATACTTACTAAGATCGATTTTCACTGAAAGC
>CAKZWP010000151.1:0-4565 GCA_937921845.1 uncultured Sulfurovum sp. | reverse complement strand
AGCAACATAGGGTACAAGTATGGCCGAGAGTTCATTGAAAATAAGGTACCCTCCAAAACCATCAATGACTTGATCTGTACTCATCACATAATAGGTACCATACAGTCCTAATAGTGCAACAATAGATGAAAAAAAGATAGCAACTTTGGGCATAAGCTCTTTTTTATTTAAAAAACCTATCAAGATTGCAATCATGATGGGTATAAATGGAATGAATAAAACTAGTTTTTCCATATAAACTCCTATAATTTATTAAACTATTTCGTAAAATACTATTTGAAGGATTTAGTATTCACCATTCATTGTGCTCAGATAACTGAATATAAAATTCAATTTACACGACGAAGATTATTGAAACTACCTTCTAAAACAATTGTCATTATAGATTGTTTTTTTATAATATTGTCTATATTAGTGCGAAAACGTAAATATAATAGTTTTATGTGTTACTACTTCACAATTTTATATAATCAATATCACTGTACATTATAAAGTTTGTATAACATGTATAATATATCAATGATTAAATAAAAGAGATAACAATGATAAATTGCTTCAATAAAGAGAAGAGAACACATATTCATGTTACAAATTTTCTTTATATATAATGTATAGACATAAATCGTTTTTTTAGGAGAGATGTTAAGAAGTGTAGTCATAAATTTTTTACAATCTATAAGGTGGTATAATAATTATAAAAAACTGCTTTTTATATTATCTATATTTTATGTAAATTATAAGAAAAGTCAAAGGTTTTTACAGTAAACTCCCTTTTGAAAACATATTAATGTGGTTGATAAACAATTTGTCATGAATATTACCAATACTTGTTATTAAGGTTTTTTTGTGTAAAGTTAATTTGAGACTCCATTTCTAATCTATTGGTTATAATGATTGAATATAATTGTCATAATTAATATATATATGTTTAAATTTTCGTTGGAGTAAAGGAGTAAGAATGTATTATGTAGCAAAAGTCGATGCAGACAAATGTGCTGAATATAAATGTAACACGTGTACTTTATATTGTCCAGAAGCTAATACGCTGATGTTCGATAAAGAGGGGAACACATCTTGGGTAGATGAAGATAGATGTAAAGGGTGTGCACTTTGTGTATACGTTTGTAGTGACATGCTTGATCGTAATTGTATTACGATGGAAATGGCTGGTCAAGAAGGCTAAGTCTAGAGTCTAGATTTAATTCAAAAAAAATTTATAGGAGAAGTTATGGCAAACCAAGGTCCTGCGTATTATTCACCGTATCCTGCGGCTACGTATGAAGGTGTAATTACACCACCAGAAGGTAAAGCACTTTTATTAGAAGATGTGGTTGAGGAAGAAGTTGCAATGAGAGAAGTTGCTAAAGTGATGTTGACAAGTGAAAATGCAACTATTTTCCCTGGTCCACAAGTATTATATGGTTTCAATGAAGAAGCAAAGAGAAAAGCTACACTTATCAAAGAGATGTCAGAAGTTCTTAATGCTAAAATGATTCCAATGTATGATTACAGACCAAAGTATCCAAAAATTGATGCTGAAGTTGAGATCAATCCAAATCATCCAAACTTAACAATTTGGCATAACAATATTAAAGCAGCGATCTTTATTGGTGTTCACTGTCATTACGCAAACGTTGCGTTAAAGATCGTAAGAGCAGAAACAGATTGTTATACAATCGCAATTTGTGGTTTGTCAGGGCATGAAGATGCAATGGCTACATTAAGAGACCAGCATTCTTCAGAGCTTGAGAAATTCATCAAGATAGCTAAAGAAGTAAAAGCTGAGCTTGGTAAATAGGTAGGAGATAATAATGAGTAAAATAACTGATATGACAGCAACACACAACTGGTCTGGACAGAAATTAGTTTCAACAGATCATATGCTTTTCGAAGCTCCTAGAGAAAAACACTTTATGACTGGTTCTGAAGTTTTAAAAGAAGCAGTAAAAAGATGTACAGTTGATGCATCTGTATCGTATCCTATTACACCACAATCTGAAGCAGCTCACCTAATCGGTGAACTTTGGGCAGAAGGTTATGTAGGTACATACTTTAGAGGTGAAAATGAGTTCGGTGTAATGTCTGAAGTTGCAGGTTGTGCAATGGCAGGTGCTAGAACAATTACTACTACTTCAGGTCCAGGTACACTTAGAGCAATGGAAAACTTTGCTCAATGGTCTGGTACAAGAATTCCATGTCAACTTATCCTAATGGCGCGTGGTATTAACTCACCACTTACAATTCAGCCAGATAACTTGGAAGTATCATATATGCTAGAAACTGGATGTATGATCTGGTACGCTGAGAACGTACAAGAGCTATTTGATATGTCAATTGCAGCATTTACAGTAGCTGAAAAGCCTGATGTTCATGTTCCAATAGTTACAGTTGTAGACGGATTCTTTGTATCTCACACTAGAGAAGCTGTTATGCTTCCAGCTGATGATATAGCACTTATGCCTTATGAGCCTTACAAATCTCCATTACCTCCAATTGATTCTGAAACACCTCCGGGACGTTTCTTAAGAGATCCATTTGTAATGAAGTCTAACTATATTTCTTATGCTACTCACGCTTCTTGGCAATTTGAAGTTAGATCAGCAGTTGAAAGATCTAGACCATACGCTAAACATTTCCTTAATGGTCTTGTACATGTTACGGGTACTGAAGATGCTGAGATCGCATTTGTTACTTGTGGTACTGCTTCTAATCAAGCAAAAGAGGCAGAGAGAGAATTAATGAAATTGGGAATCAAGTCGAAAGTTATTAAACTAAGAACTATTAGACCTTTCCCAACAGAAGAACTTCTTGAAGCTTTAGAAGGTGTAAAACATGTTTTCGTACCTGAATTCAACGTTGTTGGTTGGTTAGAAAAAGAGGTAAAAACTGCACTTTATAAAAAATGTGATGCTGATGTTGTTGGCGGACCAAGAGTTGCTGGTGGTATGAGTATGCCTGCTGAAGCAATCATTAAAGAAGTTATGGAAAAAATCAACCCTGGAAAAGGAGCATAACATGGCAATTGATATATATAAAATCAACCCAGAGTTTAGAGACATTATGCCTAAAGAGATCATTGATCTTGAAGAGAACGCTACATGGGCTGTAAACCAAGAGAAACCACGTGGTATTAAAGAACTTCCAGATACAAAAGAGTTACTTGAAGAGCACTCTTTATGTGCTGGTTGTCCAGAAGCAGCTGCATTAAGATATGTACTTTCTGCACTACCTAAACCTGAAGAGACTATTATTGTTAACTCAACAGGTTGTACATCTTTAATGTTCCCACACATCGCACTTCATACTGTGCACTCACTATTTGGTAACCAAAATGCTGTTGCATCTGGTATCAAAAGAGTTTTAGACTGGAGATTTCCAGATACTGAAAAAGATGTTGTTGTTCTAGCTGGTGACGGTGCTACAGTTGATATCGGACTTGACTATACACTTCAATCATTCTTTAGACAAGAAAACATCACGACTATCTGTTTTGATAACGAAGTATATGCAAATACAGGTGGACAAGAGTCTGGTGCTACGGCTAAAGGTCAAGTGTTTAAAATGGCTCCAACTGGTAAAAAGTTTGATAAAGTACCTATGTGGGAACTTGCTACAACTTCTGGTTGTCACTACGTTAGAAACATGACAGCTTCAGCACCTAAAGCAGTTGCTAAAGCAGTTAGAGAAGCAATTTTAGTTGCTAGAGAAATCGGACCAACATTCCTTAACATTTACACGCCTTGTATTCTTGAAATTGGACTAAGTGCAAATGAAGGACTTGGTGAAATGAAAGATCAAGATAAAGATAGATTTGCAACTTACACACATGTTTCACCAGAAGCAGAAGAGTTCTTGAAAAAATGTAAAGCAGAAGGACGTTTATAATGGCAAAAGATTCAATTAAAGTAAGACTGCCTGGTCTAGGTGGTCAGGGGGCAGTTACTGCTGCGCATATTGCAGCAACAGCGGCGGATACAGAAGGTTACTACGCGGTATCTAATCCATTCTTTGGTGCTGAGAAGCGTATGGCTCCATCTGAGAGTTATGTAAGAATCGGAACTGTGCCTATTTATGATAGAGGGGAAGTTATTTATCCTGATATCGTAATGATTTTTCACCCACAAGTTATTACTATGGGTAAATCATACACAATGCCTTTTTATGCTGGTATTAAAGAAAATGGTCTAGTTATCATCAACAGTGATCACGATCTTTTAACTGATGCGGATAGAAAGACTCTAGATGACTTAAATGTAAAAGTTCTTACAAAAGACTTTACTCAATTTGCTATTGATCAAGCAGGAACTGAACTTGCTACAAATATGGCAATGCTAGGTGCACTTTTTGGAGCACTTGGTACTGTTAGTAAGCCTGCTATTGAAGAAGGGATTAAAGATAGATTCCTTAAGAAATATACAGCTTCGGGTGGTACAGCTACACTTGACTCAGTAATTGAGAAAAAGTTTAAGAAAAAACAAGAGCTTATCCAGAAAAACCTTGACACTGCATCTGCAGCATTTGATTTAACTGCTGCATGGGCAAAAGAAGTTGGTTTAGCACAAATT
>CAKZWP010000150.1:0-5438 GCA_937921845.1 uncultured Sulfurovum sp. | reverse complement strand
AGTTTCTACCACGAGACCCTGAGTGTAATGGGTTACCCATGTACTTACGTACTGCCAATTGTCCACCCGCTTTATATGTAGAAAGGTCAACCCATGCAGTCAGACCACATGATGCTTCACAGTTTGAACATGATGTAGGAACAAGCATGTATTCAGTTGCTTTGATCCCATCAGGATTGTCTTCACTCTGAACACCATTTCTACCTGTACCACCTCTTTTCCAATCATCTCCACTTAACTCAGTAAAACTATCCCACTCTTCAAGTGGTGGATAGAATGAAAGTGTTTTAGGTGTAGGTGTGAACTTCGTTTCTGCCATTGCAGGCGTGTCAGCTACAGTTTTAAATACACCTGCAGCAAGTGTTGCACCTGCTACAGAGTAAGCTGTACCTTTAAGGAAACTTCTTCTACCTTCGATAAAATTTTTATCTTCTGTATTCATTGATTTTGTCATAGATATCTTCTCCTTAACTTAATGGTAACATTTGTGGGATCTTAAGCCATACATCTTTTACCAAGAATAACCCTACTAATGCTAAAATAGCTGCAAATCTAAGCAGCGTTGTGTTTTCTGATTTCATGTAACTCATTCCTAAAAAGAATGGGATAATAAATCCAAGCGTCATACCAATCCAGAATTCAACACTATACGATCCACCTGCATGTACATATGCTAAAACTGCTTCTGCTTCTGAAGATTTGAATGAGAAGAAATACTCACCCATATACATCATGAAAGAAAAGAATACAGCAAATGTAAGTACAAGTGCCAAATCTTTTCTAGCTTCTTTACTCCATGAACCTGACACGAAGATAAGTGCTGCAGAACCAGCCATAAGTGCTGCCCACATCATTTGCATAACTTCTGTTGGTGCTTGCCATAATTCTCTTGCACTTGATTGCGCCATGATGATCGCTGTATATGTCGTAACAGGGATCGCTAAAAATACTAAAAATGGCATGATTTTCTCATACACTGCAGAATTATTTCTAGCTATTGCTGTGATCTTACATTTCTTACCACCAAGACCTGGGAATGCATCTGCAACACCGATAATCATAAGTATTGTAATAAGACCTAAGAAAAGTGATGCCAACCATGCACCAACTGTAATAGACGAAGTCCAGTGCGGATGCGTGAAAATATGGATCATTCTGTACGGTTGATGTAAATCAATCAATGTAAACAATAAGAATACGTTCAATGATAAAAATGCGATCACCGGCATAAGCCATCTTAAATTAGGCATCTCATCTTTTTTGTGTCTAAACCATAGGAATGCCCCTAAAAATACTACACCAGTACCGATACTTTTTGCCCACATGTTTACAGTAATAATGCTACCCCAAACAATTCCTTGGATTGGCACATCAAGTGTAACTACTGCTTGTGTTGCGTTAATTGTACTTTCTACCATCTTAGTGACCTCCCTCTTCTTCATGTGATTCAGCATCTGTCGCTGACTCAATAAAACTTGCATTATCTGTTGGCCCATGATGCCCCGCAAATGGTGCTAAGAATCTATCAAGAATTCCGTGATTTTTATCACCAACATGTTCTAAATGCGTGATGTCATTGAAAAGATTGAACCCTTCAATTCTCTGATGCGCAAGTGGGTTAAGTGTTGCATTACCGCCACCTACATAGAAGTGTGTCGGGCTAGTATGCTTTTCAGGTTTACGTACTTGAACAGCACCTTTATGTTCCATGATATAAAGTGAGATATGACTATGATCATCTTCAATATCACCAAAGATATTTGCTTCAACAGGACATGCTACCACACATGCTGGCATCATACCACTCTCAATACGGTGTGCACAGTATGTACACTTATCTGCTGTGTTCGTTTCAGGGTCCATATAGATCGCTCCATAAGGACACGCCATCATACAACCAGCACAACCAATACATCTGTCACTATCGATATTTACAATACCATTCTCTAAATAGTGTAATGCAGATACTGGACAGATACGCTCACATGGTGCGTTCTCACAGTGATTACAACGTAATGGTGTAAATGATCTTCTAGTATCCGGGAATGTTCCCAAATCTATATATTTAACACGTAAACGCCAAGTACTCAATGGAACTTCATTTTCCACTTTACAAGCAATTTCACAACCTTTACAACCCATACATAGGTTAAGGTCAACTAAGAAACCTAATTTCATGCTTCCTCCTTAAATTTAGCTAATCTTATAATAATTATAAGCACCCATTAATCCGTTCAGATGTAGGGTAAACGCATAGATTCATATTATAAAAGTTTGGATTAAAAAGTGGTTATTTGTTCAAAGAAACATTAAGTTTTTAGGTTGATGTTTCAAAAGGAAATTTAATGCATCAAAATAGTTGAAGATCATCATCAATTAAATATGAAAAGAAAACGTAGAACCTTTCTCTTCTTCACTCTCTATCTCTAATTCTGTACCGTGTAACGCGAGGATACTCTTGACGATAGAGAGTCCTAGACCCATAGAATTATCCCAACTGTGTGTACCTGAACGATAAAACTTTTTGGTGACTTTTGAAATGTCAGAAGAGGAGATACCTGTACCTTTATCCATCACAGATACATCACCCGCATCTATCTTGACCATGACTTCATCTTTAGAGTACTTCAGTGCATTTTCCATCAGGTTTTTTAATACTATTTCCAAGAGTGTACGATCAGCATCGACCATATAAGTACTCCCATCTAAGACAATTTCTCTCTGCGGGTATTTCTCTTCTAAAGTTGTTTTGACTTCATTCACCAATGCATAAAGATCAAAATTACTAGGATGTAATGTTGCTTCGCCACTCTCAAATTTATTCCATAAAACAAGTCTACTAAGTAATGCTTCTATTTTTATTCCGTTGTTATAGATCTTGCCTAAAAATTTTTCCTGCAGTGCATAAGGAATCTCTTTATCCTCTTCCAAAGTCTGTGCATATCCCATGATAGAAGCTATAGGGTTGCGAAATTCATGGGCAATCGCTGAGATCATATCTGCGCGCTGACGATTTTTAAGTTTAAGTTTTGCATTATAACGTTGCTTGACCTCTTCACGTTTCTTCGCACTGTCAAGTACCTTAATAAGGTTCTGATTGATATCTTCAAATTCTTGGGTAAAAAAATGTGCTTTATAGTCTATCTTCTCTGTTTTTTCAAGATTATCCAAATATTGATTGATAATCAGCAGTTCCTTTTGCATACGTTCTGCTCCACGATAGATAGCATAAATAAATACTGAAAAACCTAATATTAATAACCCTATCGCTTTATAGGCAATATCATTTTCAGGAATGAAAACCAGAAAAATAATACTGAAAACAATGCCTGTAAACACAGCTAATGTGACTAATCTAGCCATGATATATTCAGTAAAGTGAGGACGTCTATTCATAATACACTTACCTAATTCTCTTCTTCTATATCATTCAAATAGCCTAAAAAATCTTCTGTAACAAAATAGCCAATCACAGATTCAAATACCTCTTGGTTTGGCTCCATAAAATAAAAACTTGGAATAGCCCCAGTAAAATCTTTAATACGTTTAGCAGTTTTCTTATCTGATCTTTGTACTTTCAGTAAAATATAGGATTGTAATTTATTTTGTACACTTTGATCTGACAATGCACCTTTTTTCATTTTTGTACACCATTTACAACGTGGATCTTCTACCATGATCATCACATTTTTATGCTCTTTTTTTGCACGTTCAAAGGCATGATCCATATCTGTTTCCCAAATCAGCTTCTCAAAAGCTCCAAGCGTTTCTTCTTTTTTTTGCATGTTTTGGATTGTTTCATGTTTTTGACTTTTTAAAGTACTGACCTTAGATTTTTTTGTTGTTTCTTCAGCACATGCAGGGAGAAGGAGTAGACCAATAAATGCAATACTTGGTATGATCATTTTCATATGTAACACTGATCTCTACTTTTTTTCTACATCATTGATATAAGAGATAAAATCTTCTACATTCACATAACCTAGAACTTCTTCTACAACTGCTTTGTTTTCTTTCATAAAGAAAATGGTAGGTACACCCTTTACTGGTGGTAATACAGACATCGCAGAAGGGTCTTCTCTCATCACTTTGACTGTAACAAATTTTTCGAGTCTCTTTTCTACAGTCTCATCTGACAAAGTACGGTGTTTCAATTTTTTACACCAACTGCAGTTTTCACCCTCTACCAAAACTATTATATTTTTATGTTCTTTTTTTGCTAATGCAAATGCTCTATCGATATCTTTGACCCACTCTACTGAAAAGAGCGTACTTGAAAGAAGTAAGAGTCCTAATACTATTTTGTTCATATTGATCCTTAACTAAAATGTTTCACTGTATCTTTAAACACGGCACAAAGCGCTTCCACTTCTTTGATGGATGTTCTTTCATTCGGTGCATGAATTGTATCATTTATCACACCGAACTCTACAACATCGATACCAAATGCCCCCATAAATCTAGCGTCACTGGTACCCCCCGCAGTGGAAAGTTTTGTTTCGAGTCCCGTAATATTTTTGATGCTTGAAGAGAGTTTCTTAACTATCTTTGAATCTCTTTTGGTGACAAACGGGTATGAGCCTTGTGTTAATTCCAAACTATAATCTAAACCGTCAAAACATTTGGCTATGTGGAGTTTAACCTCTTCTTGTGTAGTTTTAGTGGAGTTACGTACATTAAACATCATTTTTAATACACCCGGTGTAACATTTGTTACTTCCATACCTGCACGGATATCCGTAATCACCATTTGACTAGGAGCAAAATCATCATCACCATTGTCAAGATTCACTCCTGCAATTTTGTCCAAAACAGTGGCTATTTGATGTACCGGATTAATCGATTTTTCAGGGTAAGCTGCATGTCCCTGCTTTCCATTTAACGTTAAATATCCGTTAATGGAACCTCGTCTTCCTATCTTAATGGCATCACCAAAAGTCGTCTCACACGTTGGCTCTGCAACGATGCAGTAATCCGGTAAAAAGTCTATCTCTTTGAGGTGTTCAAGCATCACAATCGTACCATACTTGGCATCACCTTCTTCATCGGAGGTAAGCAGTACGGAGAGTGTACCATCAAAATGTTCAACCTCTTTACACGTTTGTACAAAAGCTGCCACACCGCTTTTCATATCTTGTGTACCGCGGGCATAAATATTGCCCTCTTTGATCACTGGGACAAAAGGATTTGTGTCCCAACCATCTCCTGCTGGAACTACATCTACATGACCGGCAAAACAAAGATGCGGTCCATCTGAAAACTTTTTACTTAACATGAGGTTTTTAACACCCTCTTTGTTTACATACATTGCTTCATAATCATCAAGGTACTCTTCTATGAACTTTAACGATCCTGCATCATCCGGTGTCAAAGATTCAAAACTCAACAGTTTGAGCAATAGGTCAACTACATTCATTCAGACTCATTTATTTATAAAT
>CAKZWP010000149.1:0-7156 GCA_937921845.1 uncultured Sulfurovum sp. | reverse complement strand
CATCTAATTATCATCGATACGATCAATGCTCCAGGTGTACAAGCGGGCGAAGTCTATTTCTTTGATTTTGATGCAGTACCTGATGCTGTGGACTGGCAAGGAAGTGCACACGAAGTTGAAATGCTACAGACACTCAATATGATGGATCTTGCAGGTGATCGTCCGCCTACTATGATCATGGGAGTGGTACCAACTATTATAGAGGCAACAGAGTTCTCTCTATCAGAAGGTGTCGCAGATGCTGTACCTCTAATGGAAAAAACACTCTTGGATTATTTACAAACACAGGGTATTGATGCAGTAAAAAAAGCTGAAGTAGATATGCAAGCCATTCTTCCAAACTCTTTCAGGGCTCTTGATGCATATAGCGTTTAAATTTGAGTATATCCATGACAATGGATTATTTACACGGCTATTAAACCGTATACAGGAACTTTCAACCATTCCACTTTCCCTTTATGAAGAGGATACTCACTATAGAATAGAAGCTTCAGGAGATCAGACTGCCCTTGAGACATTGGCAGAGCAGATATCCACGCTTGTTCCCCAATCCCTTTTCTTGCATGATTACAAAATAGAAGAGGTAGATAAAGAAGAAGATAGTGAGGTACTAACAGCATCGTTATCTGACAACCATACGCAATTTAAAGTTCCCTACTGTCCTGAATGTCAAGAGAGTATAGTAAAGACACTCAATCCATTTAACCCATGTTCTGTTTGTGGATTTAGTGAAATGTCTCTTTCTATGGAGGATCTGTCTGCATTTACAGAAATTACAGCTCCTACAGAGGAAGCATTTTTCATGCAATTAGCAAATGTTTTGAGTGATACGGGTGAACTTACATTACCTACATATAATGGCGTTCGTCGCTTTTCATTATTAAATTCTAATGCACTCAGCAATGAAGGCGTACTGTTTTGTAACCCTAGTGATATTTCAGAAAAATTTCTCATCACTCAGGTAGAGCTAGATTCACTGATGATGGTAGAGAAACCTACCGTTCGCTTAAAAGCAAAATTGATGCTTCGCAGCGAATATGAATTGGGCGAGCCTTTTTACCCTGTTTTCTTTGCTGATGACAAAATAACATTGGCTCTATCGACTGCTTTGAAAAACAAAGGTATAGACGCTGTTTTTTCTGATCACATACCGACACTTCGCGTGGCTAGCGCCTTAGCTGAACATCTCATTATCACAACTGGGCGTGATATGTTGCCTTGGAGTGCTCCTTTGAGTTTGAAAAATCCTTCATTTTGTGAATATAGTGATTTTCAAGCCTATGGAGATGCAAACGGATTACGTGTTGATAGAAAACTTGACTTAGGAAATCGACCTTTCATACGTTATGTAGCCAATAATGAAAAGTCTCAAGCTAGCAATACTATACGTTTTGAACCGGCACATGCTGCACAACGTTCTATTGTTCTGGAGCATGAACTTGAAGGTCAAGCACTTTGCGGCATACATTTTAGCCGTGAAGATAGATCCCATATATTTTGTTATTCGGGCAAGATAGGGTATACACCGATGGTGCTCTTCAGAGATGAAAACCTGACTCAACCTAGAGATATGCTTGATGCCATAGCAACTATGGATGAGGGTGGGATGAGACTGGTTCAGAATTTTAAAAACGCTTTTCCAGAGTTACATGAAAAGATAGAACAGCAAGAGTTTAAAACACATAAAGATATTTCTGACCTTACAAAGCTCTGGTCTATGGCGGCTGTTTTCATCGGTCTGTATGAGGGTGATGATGCGCTAACATCATGTGAAATGCTTGAAGCAACGGCTATTGAATTTGGTGGAAAATCTGGTCCTCGTATCGATTACAAGGTCATCAGTACTGAAGAAGGCTACCAACTCGATCTGAGACTTGCTATACGTTCAGCTATGAGTTTCAAATTGGCTGGACTTGATGACTATCTTCTTAGTTTTGGGTTTATTGATTCTTTGGCAGATTTCATTGCACAGCAGGCAGAAGATTCTGATGCAAATATCGGGATTAATGGGGTCACACTTAGTGGAGGATTATTTGAAAACCGTCAGTTACTAATGCGCACCTATAATGCTCTCAGTGTGAACTACCCGATTTACAGAAACGAACGTTTGAGTATAGACAATGCCAATGTCGCACTTGGAGCGATAACTCTTGGAAGTGAATAGAAGGCTTAACATTACCGGTGTAGTGCAGGGCGTTGGTTTTCGTCCTTTTATCTATCAGCTTGCAGATCGTTACCAATTGAATGGATTTATTTTAAACAACACTGCAGGCGTAAGTATAGAGATCGAGGGCAAAGAAAATGCTGTTGATGACTTTGTAAAGGATTTAGAGCTTGAATTACCACCGCTTGCACGTATCGATACGCTTTCATATATAGACGGTGAATATGTAGGCTATATAAACTTTCAAATTCTTCAAAGTGAAACACAAAATGACAAGTCTGCTTTGGTCTCACCCGACATAGCGATCTGCGAAAATTGTATGGGGGAGATGTCTGATCCAACAGACAGACGATACGCTTATCCATTTATAAACTGTACAGATTGCGGACCTCGTTATAGTATCATCGATACACTTCCTTATGATAGACCTAACACCTCTATGCATTTTTTCACCATGTGTGAAGCCTGCCACAGTGAGTACACCGATCCTCTTGATCGACGTTTCCATGCACAACCCATTAGCTGTCCCGACTGCGGACCGACACTCAGATTATTAGATACAGAGCATAAAATATTAGAAGAGGGTAACAATACTGTACAATTAACAGCAGATGCCATTAAAAAAGGTGCAATTGTCGCTGTCAAAGGACTTGGTGGTTTTCATCTGGTTTGTGATGCAACCAATACCAAGGCTGTAAAAGAGCTAAGAAAACGCAAAGAAAGACCTGTTAAACCTTTTGCGGTAATGTTTCCAGATATAGAAATGCTAAAAGCCTCCGCAGAGATATCTTTAAAGGAAATAGAGCTTATCTCATCTAAAGAGAAGCCTATTGTCATCGTTCCAAAGTCTTCCCACAGTATGATCAGTGATCTTGTAGCTCCTAAAATTGACCGTATTGGCGTTTTTCTTCCCTATACACCACTACATTATCTTTTACTCAAAGAGATTGATGTTCCCCTTGTGGCTACAAGTGCCAATCGAAGTGATGAACCGATCATACGAAACAGTAGTGAATTACTTGAAAAACTTGGCTCTGTAGTTGATTTGGTACTGGACCATAATCGTGACATTGTCAATGCAAATGATGATAGTGTCATGCAAATGGCTGGTGATGAGAAGATTACATTTCGTCTCTCCAGAGGATATGCTCCAAAGAGTATAAAACTACCATTTAAAAGTCAAAAAAAGATACTCGCTGTCGGAGCAAATCAAAAAAACAGTATCGCTATGGTCTTTGACGACACTCTCATTATGAGTCCCTATATAGGCGATTTGAACTCGTTGGAAGCATTTGAATACTTTGAACGAACACTTGAGTCTTTTAAACGTTTCTATGATTTTGAACCTGATGTTATCGTTTATGACAAGCACCCCGAATATATAACAACAAAATGGGCAAAACAATTAAAAAACAATCATCCAAACTTACAGAGTATTGAAGTACAACACCACTATGCTCATCTGCTGGCAACTATGGCTGAGTTTAAAATAGATGGCAAATTTTTGGGCTTTGCTTTTGATGGTACAGGTTATGGTGATGATAGAACCATATGGGGTGGAGAGGTCATGACAGCAGATAATCAATGCTATGAGCGTATCTATAATTTTAAACCTTTTAGGCTTTTGGGTGGGGGAAAAGCGATTAAAGAGCCACGTAGATCCGCACTTTCACTCTTGTTTGAAATTTATACACTTAAGGAAATACATTCACTAAAGTTATCACTATTGGAACAGTTCTCCGAAGCAGAAGTCAATGTGCTGCATCGGGCATGGGAGCAGGGTATTAATGCTCCGTTGAGCAGTTCTATGGGAAGACTCTTTGATGCTGTAGCAAGCTTTGCAGACATCATACAGATCTCAAGTTTTGAAGGGGAGAGTGGTTTATTGATGGAACAGTATGTTGATGAAAAGATCACAGAAAGTTTCCCTTATGAGATCGATAATGGCATTATCAACCTACAACCAATGATAGAGTCTATGATGGAAATGAAAGATAAAAAAGAGATAGTATCTACTTTTTTCAATACTCTCATAGAGATTATTTTTCACATAGCTAAAAAGCATACTGAACTGCCAATGCTTTTTTCAGGTGGTGTTTTCCAAAACAAGGTATTGGTGGAGAAAATAAGCAGACGCTGCAAGGCAGAAAATCGTACCTGTTATTTCCAAAATGAAACCGCTATCAATGATGGAGGAATAGCCCTTGGACAGGCTTGGTATGCGCTACATCATCTCTCTAAGTAGGAAGCACTATATGAGACGCATATATTTAAACACAATTTTATGAAAAGACTCTATAATTAAGCATAAAAGGAAGGTAAGATGGAAGCTGGCTTAGTAATCATTTTCTGGTATGGTATGTTACATGCATTTGGTCCAGACCATCTTACCGCTATTGCTGATTTTTCTATAGGGAAGAATAAACGAAAAACTTTATTGATCACTTCATTGTTTGCCTTAGGGCATGGTATTAGCCTTTTTATCTTTGCAAAGATACTGCAACACACTAAATTATCCGATGATATTTTAGCCTATGGTGATATGATCTCTGCCATAGTCATTATGGGTATAGGTGTCTATCTTCTTTTTATGGTTTTCACACATCGTATACAGTTACGTAAACATACACATGAAGATAAAGAGCATATACATATTTGGTTTGGAAAATCACATGAACATAATGGTGTAGAGAACACTTCTTCTTTTTCATTAGGACTTTTAATGGGAGCAGGAGGTGTAAGAGGCATGCTGATCACTCTTGGAGCAGTCCAAGGTGGTGTGGTTGATTTAACGATGGTAGGTCTGTTTACATTAGGAGTTATGCTCGTATTTATAGCATTTGGTATGTTGATATTGTACGTCAATCAAAATTTTTTGGGTAATCTACAAAATGTAAGAAGAGCATTTGCATCAGCAGGCGTGGTTTCAGTACTTGTTGGAACAAATATATTATTAGGATAAAGGAAAAATATGTGTACAGATTGTGGGTGTAGTATAACAGATAATGCGATGGAGCATAGTCATGGAGATGAAGGTCATATCCATTCACATGACCATCAAAAAGCGCATGAGCATTTACATCATAATCCACAACTCAATGATGCTAAAACTATCTCTGTAATTCAAAAGATCTTAGATAAAAATGATCATGAGGCAGAGCACAACAGACAGCATTTTAACAATAAAGGCATATTGGGTATCAACCTTATGAGCAGCCCTGGCAGTGGAAAAACCACACTGTTGGAGCATATGGCAGATATAGCTGATTTTAAATTTGGTGTGGTTGAAGGTGACTTGGAAACCAGTAAAGATGCTGACAGACTTAAGGCAAAAGGTATCCCTGCGATGCAGATACAAACAGGTTCCGCTTGCCACTTGGATGCCTTTATGGTACATAAGGGCTTACATGATATGCCACTGGACGATTTAGATGTATGTTTTGTCGAAAATGTAGGTAATCTTGTTTGTCCGGCTTCTTATGATGTAGGTACACACTTAAACATTGTTCTTGTATCTGTACCTGAAGGTGAAGATAAAATAGCCAAATATCCTGTAATGTTTCGCCAAGCTGATCTTGTACTCATCACAAAAACAGATCTTTTGCCATACTTCAAATATGATATAGAAAATGAAAAAGCTGAAGCCAGACGTATTAAACCTAATGTAGACATATTGGAAGTCAATATCAATGATACTAAGTCAGTGAAATCGGTCGTAGATTGGATCAATTTTAAACGAAAAATGAGAGGTTAATATGTGTTTATCCATTCCAAGTAAAGTAGTTGAAGTTGATGAACACAATATGGCAACCGTCGACACAATGGGAATTAAACGTCATGTAAGCCTTGATCTAATGGCTGATGAGATCAATATAGGTGACTATATACTGATACATGTTGGATTTGCGATGAATAAAATAGATGAAGAAGAAGCATTACAAAGCCTGGAAGTCTATAGGGAAATGCTTGAAGCGATGGAAGAGCAAGAGAGGCGGCAAGTAATTGAATCGGATGATAATTGCGACTCTCGAGGCGCAGTATGAGTGAACTGCAGCTCAAAGATCTCTATGACGGGTTTCGTGATCCTGATGTTATCAAAGCATTAGCTCAAACGATCACTGATGAGGCGAGACAGTTAAAAGAACCGTTAAAAATCATGGAAGTGTGTGGTGGTCATACCCATACTATTATGAAATACGGTCTAAAACAACTGCTGCCTGACAATATTGATTTTATTCATGGGCCTGGTTGTCCAGTGTGCATCATGCCTAAAGAACGGATCGATCACGCTATTGCTTTAGCACAAATGGAAAATACTATTTTATTGACACTAGGTGATATGATTCGTGTGCCAGGTTCTAAAAGTTCATTAGCTGTAGAACGTGCTAATGGATGTGACATACGTGCACTTTACTCACCTTTGGATGCGATCAAAATTGCACTTGAAAATCCAGATAAAAAAGTCGTTTTCTTTGCCATCGGATTTGAAACAACAACGCCTATGACAGCAGCATTACTCGAACAGGTAGAAAAGCAAGGCATTACAAATCTTTATTTTCATATCAACCATGTTCTTGTGCCTCCGGCAGTGGATGCCATTATGGCAGATGGTCAGGCAAAGATCAACGCATTTATAGGACCTGCACATGTCAGTGTGATCAGCGGAGCGAAGATTTATCAGCGATTACCTAAGATGTATGCAGCACCTGTAGTTGTCAGTGGCTTTGAGCCTATTGATGTACTACAGAGTATTTTGATGATCGTTAGACAGAAAAATGAAGATCGCTGTGAAATGGAAATTCAGTACAGCCGATCTGTGACGTTAGATGGTAATACCAAAGCGCAGGAAATGATCTCAAAGTTTATGAAACCTCGTGAACATTTTCGCTGGCGTGGCATAGGTGACATTCCTCATAGTGCACTTGGACTAAGAGAACAGTATGCTGCTTATGATGCAGAGAAGATATTTGCCGATATTCTACCTACAGAACC
>CAKZWP010000148.1:0-4282 GCA_937921845.1 uncultured Sulfurovum sp. | reverse complement strand
TTTTGCTGCATTGCTTGCCCTTGTGATGATAGACTTCAAATATATGGCCGTACCTGACAATGTAAACTTTGCAGCACTTATTTTCGCTCTGCTTCAACCTGAGTTTCTTATGGCACTTCTCTACGCAAGTATCGCTGCGGGCGGACTTTACCTTATAGGCCTACTCTCTTCACTCATTGCCAGGAAACAGGCTATGGGTGGTGCAGATGTCATTGTAGCTGGAACGATGGGTGCGCTGCTTGGATTTCCAAACTTTTTTGTTGCACTCTTTCTATCGGCCCTGCTAGCCATGATACCTGCACTCATCTGGAGAGAGAAAGGCGTACCTTTTGTCCCTTTCTTGGCCTTAGCTACATTCATTGTGTATCTCTATGATACACAAGCCACACAATTATTGGAAACTATTATCTATGGTTAATGTAAGAGGGTATATATCATCAAACTTTACAAAGTCATTTTTGACAATATTCCTGCCATTTTTCATTATTATATCTCTCGTATTTTTGGTGAGGATATCTGCACTTACCTCAAAAATACAAATTGATGTTGGAGAATTGATCTTACTTTACAGTTACTCTATACCAGAGATTATTTTCTATACACTACCCCTCTCTTTTGTCGCTGCTTTGGCAAATGTACTCATCAACCTTTCTCTAGGCAATGAACTCATCGCACTCTACGCACTTGGACTGAAATCAAAAAAGATACTCAGAAGTTTACTGCTGCTTGGCCTTCTTTTCTCACTCCTATTGGCTACCCTATCATTACTGGCTATGCCACTGAGTAAACAATTTTATAAAGCGTTCAAACAAGAGAAGAGAGGAGAGGCAAAACTAAACATCGTTCCAGGAGAGTTAGGTCAAAAGTTTGGAAACTATTATATGTATGTTAAAGAGAAAACAGATGATACCTTTCATGATATCGTCATCTATAATCGTACAAATAAAGCAGATGAACAGTTCTTTTCATCTCAAACGGGTCAAATTAACCGTAATGAAAATGTGACTTCTTTACTTCTGCATAAAGGATATGGTTATACTTACTCAGACACAAAACTACAACAAGCAGAATACGAAACAGTGGAAGTTTTTGATAATGCACCCAAAAAAGGGTTTCAATTTAAAAGTATCATATCATATTGGAGTGATGCACAAAGCAACCAAAAGTTAATGCATAGAATGTTGTTTTTTATTTTTATAAGTCTCATCCCTTTACTTTCGGTTTATCTTGTCGCTTCTTTTACAATGATAAACCCACGTTATCAACCAAACCGTTCATTTATCGTCATCTTTATCACTACACTGTTCTTCTATATTATCGCATCTTCTTTACAAAAATGGGGAACTCCTCTTCTCTTGATCATATCCGTTATTATCGTTACGATACTCGGTCAGTGGCTCTTTAAAAAACGTGTAGCCAAGTACTTCTAATGGTCTCTCTATGCGTGTAAAAGCCGTCATATCTTATGATGGAAGTCAGTATCAGGGCTTTCAAAAACAAAAATCTACAAAAATGACCATCAGCACTGCTATAGAGGAGGCACTTGCCTCTTTACAGATAGATTCACCTATTGTTGGGAGTGGAAGAACCGATGCCGGGGTACATGCCACAGGTCAGGTCATACACTTTGACCTACCAGACTTCTGGAGTGATCTGGAGAAACTCAAACTCAATTTAAATCGAAAGTTAACAGATATTTCTTTTAAACATATCTCTCTTGCAACAAATGATTTTCATGCACGATTTAGTGCTAAAAAAAGAGTCTATCGTTATGTATTTAAAACACAAAAACCGTCTGTATTTGAACACAAATATGTTTCATATTACCAAGAATTCAACCCTGAGTTACTGGTCAAGGCGCTCAAAACATTTGAGGGAAAACATGATTTTAATTTCTTTCATAAGACTGGGACAGTTACACATACTACCATTCGGGAAATCTACCGCACCGATTATGTTAAACGCAACGGCTATCATTTTATCTATTTTCACGCCAATGGATTTCTGCGTTCTCAGGTGCGCATGATGGTTGATGCAGCAATGTTATATGCAAAAAATGAAATGACTACCATACAACTACAAGAACAGCTAAACTGTCAAATAAAGCACACGACTAAACTTGCTCCTCCAGAGGGACTTTATCTAGCAAAAATACTTTATTAGTCTATTCTACTATAGTCTTTAACTTGTATTTTGGTATCTTACGACAAATGCCACCTGAAAGGGAATACCATCCAAATGAATAAACTGCATCACAGAAAAACACATGCAAATAGATAACGATAAAACGCCTGGTTCACAAGGTGAAAAGATTTTACAACAGGAATTTAAAACAACACAAGATGCATTAAATTTTTACAACAAACAAGTTCTTACACATCTTGCCCCACTCATGCAAGACTTCATATCTAAACAAGAAATGATGTTCATCTCAACTGCAGACAGCCATGGTGAATGTGATGCTTCATTTCGTGCTGGAGAAGCTGGATTTGTTATAGTTCTAGACGACAAGCATATACTTTACCCAGAATATAAAGGTAATGGTGTCATGGCAAGTATGGGAAATATATTTGAAAATCCAAATATAGGTTTACTTTTTATAGACTTTTTTGAAACCAAGGTTGGTTTACATGTCAATGGGAAAGCGAGCATTATAAAAAAAGAAAATTTAGAAAAATATTTAGAAGTCTTTGAAGGTGCATATGAAATCATCGATGCACATAAAGACAAATTTAAAATAGTCTCCTATACCTTGGTTGAAGTTGATGAAGCATATATCCATTGTTCATTACATATACCTATCTTAGAAAAAGTTGACACACAAATAACATCTAAAAAGTTTCCTAAACACAGTAAAGGTGGAGATGCATTTAATGTGGCAGATGTACAAAGAGACTGGATTAATTAATCAATAGCTTGTTTCTGTGATTTATGATGACCTTTTTGTATAATTCCGTTAGAACTCTGCTTCTATTCTGCTTGTGATAAAAAATATTAAAATAATTATTTTTTTCATTTTCTATCCACTTTTTTTAGTTAGAATGTCATGATATTACAGCAAGGAACATACTTTGAAGAAACTCTTTCTTTTTACTGCCCTATCACTCTTCTCTTCTGCCAATAGCGAAATGGAAGCCCTCTATCTGAAAAATGGATGTAATGGCTGCCATGGAATGTATGGAGAAGGTATGGGTGCATCTCCCAGACTACAAGGGATACGAGAGCATGTACTACTTAGAAGACTTAAAGACTTACAAAATGGAAAGACCCGTTCTGCTTTTGGTACAATCATGATATCATTTGCCAAAGCTCTGGATGAAAATCAAACCAAAGAGATGGCTAAGTATCTATCAAATTTAGAAACAAAAGTCGATGAAGGTCGTTATGAGATAGAGTATGACCCCGCTGGAGATGGCGGGTCCTAAGAAAAAATGAGAATTTAGTGTGTAGCGATTTCCGGTTGCACCATTTCTTCTGGCATACCTTCTACCTGCAGTGCTTCAACCTTTTCTTGAACAGCAGGCACAATCACCTTTTGCACATCAGTGTTAACAGCTTCAGGTAATGTTTCTACAGGTGTAGCTTCTACAGGAGTTTTTACCGATTGTGTTGGAGTAGGAAGATCAACAACTTCTGTCTTTTCAGATTCTGTTGGTACTTCCGTTTTTGCTGTTGCTTCTTCAAGCTCCTCTTTTAAATCAAAGAGTTCATCATCCAATACTTTCACTTGCTCCACATTCATACCATACTTGTAAACAAGTTCTCCACCCTCTTCACCTTGTTCAAATATACCTGCAACAAATGCGATGAGAATTAAAATATACAATCCTCTTATGATACCTTTATCTGTAATCATAGCGAGTAATTTGAAAAATAACACAACACCCGATGCCAACATCAAGTATGTTCCCAAAAGTTTATGATGAGCAAGTGCTTCTTTAGCTGCTTCAGTGAGTGCAGGATACGCTTCTTTTCCATCCACAAGCCCAGTAAAGTAAGCCCCAACAGATGCGATGACAGTTAAGACTATTAAAAAGAAAGAAACACCACCTACTGCTTTTTTCTTCATCACTAGATTCATAAGCTCTAACAAGAGTATCACAACAGGTAAAGCGATAACAAAATGATCTACTGAAGGGTGTAATAAAACGGGGATATCAAACGGAAGTTCTACTTTGGGTAATGTAATCTCAGGTAATTGCATACGATTTTCCTTTAGTTATTAATTAATGTAGATTATAACACAAATGCATTAAAAGGGTTTAACCACCACCATAATGAC
>CAKZWP010000147.1:0-3476 GCA_937921845.1 uncultured Sulfurovum sp. | reverse complement strand
TAGTTAGCGATCATATCAGTAAAGATGTAGTTGTTCGGGATGAAGATCATACGCCCTGCTCTTCTGTTGGTCATGTAGGACGTTAGGTTAATGTCCTCATGCATGGTCATACGAAGCACAGAAATATCTACGATATCCCCTACATACTCCACACCTTCTCGAACAAATCGAACCCTATCACCTACATGGATAGAACCTCCAATTACAATTGTCGCCCACCCCATAAGAGACATGAACCAATCTTTCATAGCAATAGCAATACCGGCTGAGGCAAAACCAAGAATCGTGACAAGGTAGCTTACATTTTCTATATAGGCAAGGAGTAAGGTTAAAATTAAAATACTTACAAAAGAGATATTGAGTGCTTTGTTGATGGCATAAAAATTTTCATTGTCTGACATATATTTTTTAACAAAATATTTAATCAAAAATAAAAGGAAAATAAAGAAGAGAATGATCGCTCCGATCGTCACAGTTCTTTCTATCTCTCTTTGAATATCATTCTTGAGATTGAGCTCGATTTCATCAATTTTTTTACTATATACATTTTTTGTTGTTTTAAAGATCTCCAGGACAGGAATAAATGTTTTAATTTGATCTACCGTGTCTATTTGTTCATTAATGTAGTCTAAATTTAGTGGATCTAACGTTAAAAGTTTTTTGAGAATGAGCTGTTTCGCCTTAAACTTTTCTACAATAGATTGTAGCGATTCATATCTGTTATTGTACGACTCTATATCTGATTCGAGTTTTTCTCTATAAGAGAGTGCACCGATCACAGCAAAGGGGCTTTCTACTTTAGGTACAGTATCTAAAGCAGGAGGTGTAAGAAACTTTTTAAAAGGGTCTTTCTCATACTCTTTTAAGAGTTGCAGTTTGCCAAGAAGTGTGATCATATTGTCTTGTGCAGTTTGCAACTCTTCTTTTTCTTCTTTGGTTCTTTTTTTAATTATTTTCAAACGCTCAATTTCTGCACCCAGTGTTATCTGTTGTTCTTCGAGTTCTTTGTATGTATGATAGTTACTATAGATCTTGGACCAGATATTATTATCAGCAAGTTCTTTGTCCAGGATATCTTTTTGAATAAGAAGTTGATTTATTTTTTGCATGTCGAGAGGATGTTGCTCTTCCACTGCTTTTATACTATTGTTTATTTCATACGTTTCTCCAACATAAGTTGGCTCAGCAAAAGCTGCAGTAAAGAATAAAAGAGAAAAGGCTATAAATATATTTTTGAAGTTCATTTTTTTTCTCCAAAGATGCTAAGTACTTTTTTTACAACACTTTCTTCAATGTCAGACACCATTTTGTAATTACCCATACCTTGAGGCAAGATAAACTTGATACTCCCTCGGGCACTTTTTTTGTCTAAAAAGAAATGCTCATAAAAATCATCTACATCTTTAATTACATATTCAGTAGGTAGTGAGAATTTTTCTAAAAGTGCTTTAACCTCGTCAGCTTCTTCTTGTGTGAAGAGTCCAAGCTCGACAGCTAGAGCGTTAGCCATTACCATTCCTATAGCTACTGCTTCGCCATGTAGGTAGGTTGTGTAGTTGGTTTCATTTTCAACCACGTGTCCAAAAGTATGTCCATAATTTAGTACTGCACGTATACCTGCTTCTTTTTCATCCTGATTGACTACCCATGCCTTTAGCTCTACACTCTTCTTAATCACTTCTTTTAGTGTATCCGTATCACTAAAATCAGATTTCTGTAGAAACTCAAAGTATGACTTGTCAAACATTACGGCCATTTTGATTATCTCAGCAACACCAGCAGCAAACTCTCTTGGAGGTAATGTTTTTAAAAATGCCGGGTCTATGTAAACGGCTTTGGGTTGATAAAAAGCACCTATGAGATTTTTACCATATTTGTTGTTGACACCTGTTTTCCCACCTACACTGGCATCGACCTGGCTAAGCAGTGTTGTGGGTATCTGTATGAAGTCTATACCTCTTTGATAAAGGCTTGCAGTAAATCCTGTCATATCACCTATTACACCACCACCGAAGGCGATAAGTAAAGATTTTCTATCAAGCTTATGTTCAAAACATTCATTCAGTATTTTTTCAACAGTCTCTAGGGTCTTATAGCCTTCCCCATCAGGAATGGTTACAACATTTAGTTTTGTGGCATTTAGGTGAGAAAGAAGTGTTTCTAGGTGATAACCTGCTACTGTCGGGTTAGTAACCACAACGACATTGGTGTCAAAAGTAAGTTGGGGTAATGCATCAATAGTGATGTCATAAGTGATGTTTGGTATATGTGCTAATTCGATAGGGACGATCATCTAGTAAAACCTTGCGCGTTATTATTGGCTTTATTCTATCTTATTTGTGATTAAGTATCGTTTTAAAGGGGCTTTATGCCCCTTTAGAGCCTTTATATTAGGACTCAGTAAGTGCAAAAGGAACAAGCAGTTTTGGATGCCTGTTCGTAGTAAGAAGAAAGTCTTGTATCCTGTCAGAGATGAGTTTTCTAATGCTGTCAGTATTGAGATGTTTTTCAAAAGGTGCGATTTGGAGTATATCTTCCATGTTTGAAAGTTCACGTATAGGGTTAGCTACTTTCTGTTCAATGGTCATCTCCATGTTAAAGATATGTGTGAGTGTCTCATAATGTTCGATGATCATTTTTTTACTCTCAAAGTCACCTTCTGGGTCAAAGTCACCAAGTGTAAGCCCTAGCCCCAGTGTTTCAGAAATGTCGAAGGCTGTAGAAGAGATGGATTCCATTTTTTCATTTTCACTCATAAGGACTACAGAATTTTTGATGTTATAGAGCAGTTTATCACCAAAAAGGAAAACCAACTTTTTTAAGTCATAGAGTGTTTCTTTAAGATCATCTGCCTCAAATGTAGGAATACTGTTCATCACAAGCCCTACATTATATTCATGTATATCATTTTTTACTAAAGATTTGACATTTTCGTTATCATAAGAGATAGAAAGTGTAACACGTTCTGACTCTAATGTTTTTAGTTCCTCTATCAGTTTAAAATTATTTGGATATAAGATACGGACATACAGTTCTTTATCTTCTAATTTCTCAAGCATATAGATACTCTGTATAAGGTAAAGCATTGCATCTTTTTGGTCATATCTAAGATCCAAAACAAGATAAATATTTTTACCAAATGGTTCAGGGAAATGACCTATTCTTTTGTTGATCGTCTTGTATACACCATCAAGTACGATTGGTTTTCCTAGGATGAGTAAGGTGTCATTGGGACGTATCATCGTGGCATTTGTTGGAAGGATCTGTTTCTCATCTCTGTAGAGCGCAGCGATCTTCCATTGATTTTGAAGTATTGAACCTATGTGTCTATAGGCATAAGAACTTCCAAAAGGTACATGTACTTCCATGATCTCACCTTGCCCAAGTCCAACATTCTGAGCGACTAGAGGTACATTGGGAAGTTGGTCATAAAGATGGGCAGCTATAAGTTGATCACTGTGCACTATAGTGATGTT
>CAKZWP010000146.1:0-3540 GCA_937921845.1 uncultured Sulfurovum sp. | reverse complement strand
TGCTATCCGTTCGATCAACCTTTTCTGTAAAGAAATGGCTGAAGCGATCATCGAAGGTAAAGCTATATATGCTGAAGCAACTGGTGGAGATGTTGAAGAAGCAACAAGTGAAGAAGTAGCAGAAGTTATGGCTGAAGCAGCATCTGAAGAAGAAGTTGCAGCACTTGTAGAAGAGAAAGCAGCACCTAAAGCAGAAAGTAAAGGTGATGATTTAACAAAACTTACAGGTATCGGTAAAGTGGGTAATGAAAAGTTGATTGATGCAGGTATTACTACATATGCACAAATTGCTAAAATGAGTGAAGAAGAAGCTGCAAATTTTAAAGTTAAAGCTGAAGCAATTGCTGAAGCAAAAGAATTAGTATAAGGCATAATAAATGGCAAATTTTGGACCTAAAGATATTAAAAAACTAAGAGAAATGACTGATGCAGGAATGATGGACTGTAAAAAAGCATTGACTGAAGCTGATGGAGACATGGACAAAGCTGTTGCATGGCTTAGAGATCAAGGTATGGGTGCTGCAGCGAAGAAAGCTGGTAAAACAGCTGCTGAAGGTTCTGTCGCTGTTAAAGTTGAAGGTAAAAAAGCAGTGATCGTTGAGATCAACTCACAAACTGACTTTGTGGCACAAAATGATAAGTTTAAAGCATTGCTTTCAACTGTTGTAAACCATGCATTTGATAACAACCTTGCTGATGCAGATGCGATCAATGCTTCAACGATCAATGGCGAGCCGTTTTCTGAGTATCTTTCTCAGCAAATTGCTACTATCGGTGAAAAACTCGTAGTAAGAAGAGCAGCACTTATTAATGCTGATGAGAACACAGCAGTAAACGGTTACGTTCACTCTAATTCTCAAAATGGTGTAATCATTGAAGCTAAATGTGATTCTGCTGCTACTGCTGAAGCGATGACTCCAGTACTTAAAGAGATCGCAATGCACGCTGCTGCTATGTCACCATCAACACTTTCTTATAAAGATTTTGATGCTGATTTCGTAGCTGAAGAGACTAAAGGTAGAATCATTGCTATCGAAAAAGAGAATGAAGAACTTGTAAGACTTGGTAAAACACTTAAAAATGTTCCTCAGTATATCTCTATGAGTCAATTAACTGAAGAAGTTATGGCTGAAGCAGAAGAAGCACTGAAAGCGGTATTGGCTGCTGAAGGTAAACCAGAGAAGATCTGGGACAAGATCCTTCCAGGTAAGATCGCAAGATTTATCGCTGACAATACAACACTTGACCAAGAGCAGTGTCTTCTTGATCAAAACTTTGTAATGGATGACAGTAAAACAGTTCTTGAATACGTTCAAGAAAAAGCAAAAGCAGCCGGTGGTTCAGCTAACATCGTACATTTTGTAAGACTTGAAGTTGGTGAAGGAATTGAAGTAGCAGAAGAAGATTTTGCTGCTGAAGTTGCTGCACAAATGGGATAAGGGTCTCCCCTTATTCTTTCTTTCTATCCAAACAGTTGTTTGGATAGGTTCTTAAATTTTTCCTTTTTTTCTCAATATACCCATTACATTTTTATGTTAAAATATGCCAAATAATTTAAAGGAAACAGATGTCCCAATCTTTATTGGAAGCGAAAAATATTTCTCACAGTTTTGATACTCTTTTATTTCATGATGTCAATTTTTCTTTAAAACCATCTCAGAGTGCAGCTATCATTGGCCGAAGCGGTTGTGGAAAGTCTACACTTTTACATATATTTTCAACTTTTATTAAACCTGATGAAGGCAGTGTAACACTTTTAGGAAAAGACCTTTACAGCCTTGATGATAAGACCATTGAGGCACTACGCCGTTATGATATAGGGATCATATTTCAGTTTCATTACCTGTTTAAAGGTATGACAGCAATGGAAAATGTCGAAGTGGCCAGTATGTTAAGTGCTGAGAAGATTGATGATACCATACTTGAAAAGTTAGAGATAAAAGAACTCATGAAACAAAAGATAGGTGAACTCTCAGGTGGACAGCAACAGCGTGTCTCTATAGCCAGGGTTTTAAGCAAAAACCCTCGTATCATCTTTGCAGATGAACCTACAGGAAACTTAGACAAAGAGACTGCAGAGCTTGTGATGGATGTCCTGATGGACTACATTAAAGAGACAGGTGCCGGACTCTTACTAGTGACCCATGATGAGACTATGGAAGCACGTTGTGATGTTGCTTATAAGATCGAAGATAAAATACTGAAGGAGAAAGTATGAATATAGATCTAATGAATGTACTGTATACAACCTCTATGATTATTTTGGCTTTTGTCGCAGCCATAGTAATCACAAAAACGATTTCTAAATATACAAAAAAAGAGGATGAAGAGCAAGAGTAGCTAGAACGACTTTTGATCTCTACTTCGCTTGAGCGATAAGTACACCCTCTAGCAATTTATCTATATCCCCATCAAGTATAGCATCTACATTCGTAAAGGCCTGGTTGGACCTGGTGTCTTTGACCTGTTGGTAGGGTTGCATGACGTAAGAGCGTATCTGGTGTCCCCAACCTATATCTGATTTTTCTACACCATCCAAGGCAGCTTGTTTTTTAGCCATTTCATACTCATAAAGACGAGATTTGAGCATCTTCATGGCTGCAGCTTTATTTTTATGCTGGCTTCTGTCATTTTGACATTGTACGATGATGTTTGTTTCGATGTGAGTGAGACGGATAGCTGATTCTGTTTTGTTGACATGTTGTCCGCCTGCACCTGAAGCACGGTAGGTGTCTACACGTATGTCTTTGTCTTCAATGACAATGTCTATATCATCATCTACTTCAGGTGAAACCATCACTGAAGAAAATGAAGTGTGACGTTTGGCATTGGAATCAAAAGGAGAGATACGTACAAGTCTATGAATGCCGTTCTCCACTTTGAGGTAGCCATAGGCATTTTCACCCTTGATGATGAAAGAGACATCTTTGATACCTGCTTCTTCTCCAGCCTGATAGTCAAGTCCTTCGACTTTAAAGCCATGTCTCTCTGCCCAACGCAAATACATACGATAGAGCATACTTGCCCAGTCCTGCGATTCAGTTCCACCAGCTCCTGGGTGTATAGAGACAATGGCATTGGCACCGTCATGTTCTCCACTGAGCATCATCTGTACCTCTAGAGCATTAGTACTTTCCTGTAAGTTCTCTGCATCTTCATAAAGCATCTCCAAGGTCTCTTCATCATTTTCTGCTTTAGAGAGTTCAAAATATTCACTGGCATCATGTACGGCATCATAGGCATTGTTGTACGTAGCAAGAATACGCTCTGCTTTGGTTTTCTCTTGAGAGATCTTTCCTGCATTGGCTGCATCATTCCAGAAGTCAGGATCTTGCTGCATCTCTTCTATCTCTTTTAGTCTCTCTTGCAAGACCTCAGGCTTTACAATATTTTTAATATTATCCATTTTGATAGTAAGTGATTTGAGTAATTCGCTGTATTCGTATGCATCCATAGTAAAAACCTAGTGTAATTTTGATATGATTTTATCAAAATATAGCGAAATATGAGGTTAGAGATGGTTATCGTTCGGACAATAGA
>CAKZWP010000145.1:0-2919 GCA_937921845.1 uncultured Sulfurovum sp. | reverse complement strand
ATAATTTACGGTTGCTTTTACACCAAAACATCTACCATCCTCGATAAGCAGATCATACACCAAAGTGTTTTTTTGAAGTTGATGTTTGTTTTTCACCATCATGAAGTAGTGCATATAGCGTCCAGTGGCATCTCCTCCTGCATGAATGATCCTTTCTACAGAGTGTGCCGCCTCTTTCGTATATAAAAGATTTCCGGAGTCATCCGTATCAAACTCCATCCCTTTAGAGATGATATCAGGTGTGGTTTCCAGTGATGTACGAGAAAGAATTTCTACCGCTTCTTTGTTATTATGATATGAACCAGCAGCCATAGTATCTTCGACATGCACGGGAATATCAGCTTCATTCAAAGCTGTAGTCATACCCCCTTGAGCATAAAAAGTATTACACTCCCAGGGGATATCTTTACATACAACCAGTACTTTTTTACTTGCAGGAAGTTCCATCGCAGCGTAAAGGCCTGCAATACCGGCTCCTATAATAAGTACATCATACTTTTCCATTTTAACCTTCTGTCTTTATACTTGTATTATTTTCTACAGTTTCTTCTACATAGACAGGATTTGTTTTATAACCGCACCCTGTCAAGATGATACAGCAAAGTGATGTTATAATCGCTTTATGAAAAAAGCCAATATGATTTTGTCTCATTTATCTTCTCAACCTCAGTTTAAATCATTAAAACGACAGGAGTGTTACCAAAAGTATATCGATCTTCTCAGTCCCAAATGGCAAAAAGCTGTTGCCTTTGTTTACATCAAAGATGAGACACTCTTTATAGCAGTCACACATCCTGGCTTTAAAATGGAGCTTAATTATAATAGAGATTTATTAAAAAGCCTATTAACCCAGCTTAACAGACACGATGAAGCCTGCAAGATGATGCAGGCTGAAAAGGTTGTTGTATTTCATAGTAAATATCATGCTATGCCTCAGGAAAAAACATCTTATGTAAGTGTACCCCATTATCATGAACGTGCCAAGGGAGATTTCGAAACACCTTCAGATGAAGAACTCAAAGAAAAATTTGAGCGTATCAAAGCCATTGTTACATGCAATCAGTAATTCAAGATCTCCCCTCATGCTCAGGTGTTTACCAGTATTTTGACACAAACGGCAAACTGCTGTATGTAGGAAAAGCAAAAAACCTTAAAAACAGAGTCAAGAGCTACTGGCGGTTTTCTCCCGAATTTAAGCCGAACCCTGCTCAAAGTTCCCGTATCATTAAAATGCTCTATGAAGCCAGCAGGATAGAGTACATCGTTGTAGAGACAGAAGAAGATGCCCTGATCTTGGAAAACTCTCTCATCAAACAACTTAAACCCAAATATAATATTTTACTTCGTGATGATAAAACATACCCCTACATTTACATCGATGAATCTGTAGTATATCCCCGGTTTGAAATTACAAGAAAAGTCATCAAAGGGAAAGATGTCACCTATTATGGACCCTTCCCTACCGGAGGCAGAGCACTACTTGATGCACTTTATGAAGTCTATCCTCTTGTACAAAAAAAGTCTTGTCTAAGAGAGGGCAAAGCGTGCCTTTTTTACCAGATCAAGAAGTGTCTTGCCCCCTGTGAATCGAAGGTCACACCTGAGGATTATGGAGAGATAGTCACACAAGCCAAAACATCCATAGTTAAACGTAAAGATCTCATCTCTACCCTTGAAGAGAAAATGACGAACCTTGCCATGCAAGAACGTTACGAAGAAGCGGGAGCCATGAGAGACAGTATAGAGGCTATCTCTTCACTCACGATTTCATCAAACATTGACTTAGCCAATACACTAGACCTGGATATCTTTGCCATACAAAATGGTGATGAAAGAGGTGTGATCGTCAAACTCTTTATGCGGGGAGGAAAGATCATCTCTTCCGCATACTCTTACTTCAGGCATACACATATCTTTGACGAGAATGAAGCGTATAAACAAGCTTTATTAGAATTTTATACCATCGACACCCCCAATATAAGCAAACAAATTCTTACTGCCCATACTTTTGAAGACTCTCAGCAGGTAGCGACAACACTTTCTATCCGTTTTGATAAAAAAATAGAAATACTTAACCCTCAACGCGGCCCCAAAGCAAAACTCATCTCCTTGGCACTGCAAAACTGTGAAGAGTTATTACGTAAAACCCAAAGTGATACTATTATGGAACAAAAAATAGCTGATCTATTTGACCTTACTGTCATCCCTTATCGTATAGAGACCTTTGACAACTCTCATCTTATGGGAGTAGCTACCGTGGGGGGCATGGTTGTCTGGGATGAAGATAAATGGGATAAAAATTCGTACCGACGATACACTCTGCACGAACGTGATGAGTATGGACAGATGAAAGAGATGCTCTCAAGACGTATAGAAAATTTTAAAGAACAGCCAGCCCCAGACCTCTGGATACTCGATGGAGGACAAGCCAATCTCAATCTTGCAAAAACCCTTCTTAAAGCAGCCAATGTAAATCTCGATGTCATCGCCATAGCCAAAGAAAAACTCGATGCTAAAGCACATCGTGCAAAAGGTGCGGCAAAAGACATGATCTATACTTCCAATGGACTCCTTGAACTCAAACCAAATGACAAACGACTGCACTGGATACAACGCCAAAGAGATGAAGCTCATCGTTATGCCATAACCTACCATCAGAACAAAAAACGTAAAGAAGATACACAAGTTTCACTTCTCAATAAAAAAGGTATAGGCAAAGCAACAGTCAAAAAGTTAATCGATTATTTTGGAACATTTGAAGCCATAGAGAATGCATCATATGAAGATCTTGAAAAAGTTACAAATAAAAAAATTTCAAACATTATTAAAAATAATAATCCATAATCATACATAATTTAATATTTTTTACTAAAAGCTTCTTAATTCATTCTATTTTTAGTTTAATTGTTATAGAGTTTT
>CAKZWP010000144.1:0-8877 GCA_937921845.1 uncultured Sulfurovum sp. | reverse complement strand
GTAAATAACCCTAATATCGTTGTAATAGATGTCAATAAAATAGGACGAAGTCTCTGTATTGCTCCTACTAATACTTCTTCTTGATTCTTACCTTTTCTGATTACAGAAAGCATGATCAGACCATCATTTACCACAACACCTGCAAGACCGATAATACCCATTACACCTGGCATCGTTAGGTTCAGTCCAAGTACATACTGACCAAACAGTGCCCCAACGATAGAAAGTGGGATTGTAGAGACAATGATCAAAGGCATGATCAAAGAGTTAAACATCCATACTAAAGTGATAAAGATTAAAAAGATCGCTATCATCGCTGCTTGAGTCATCTCTTTTTGCATCTTTTTATTCTCTTTCTCTTCTCCTTTAATAATCACCGTAACATCCTCTTTTTCCATCTCTTCAAGCAGCGGTTTTATCTCTTTCATGACATCAGTTGCCAGTACTTTTTTACTATCTACCCTTGCAGTGACAGTACGTACTCTTTGCGAATCTTCTTTAAAAATCTTAATATAACTACGCTGGTAGTTAAAATCACAAATATCTCTTAGATTTACCATTTGTGTTTTATCAGGTGTTGGCAATGTCACATTATGTAATTTAAGGTTTGCATCTTTATCTGGATTTTCTATTCGTATTCTGATAAGCCCTGTATCATTGAACATTTTTCCGTATTCTGCTTTAAGCAATGAACCTTTAAGCACTGAGGTAACATAGGCCTCACTAAAGCCAAGTTGCTGTCCATATTCATTCACACGTAACTTAAGTTCTTTAACTCCCTCTTTTGCATTATCTGCAATATCTTTTACGCCATCGATACTTGAAAGTTTTTCTTTAAAGCGCTTTAGTACATTTAACATCTTTTCATTGGATGTAGTTGCAAACCCGATCTCTATATCGTTACCCACTATACCTGCTTGAGGGGCATAGACATTCAGCTCTGTAAAAATCTTCTCACCAGTACTGCTTTTCATGGTTTCATAATGTGTAAATATCTCTTTTTGAATAGTTTCTACAATATCCTGTGCTTTACGTTGACGGATCATATCACTACCGTCATACTCCAATGAAAAGACTGGACTGATATACTTGTCAAAAAAGTTTTCAGGTGCTTTTTCATGCAGGTTTACAAAAATTTGGAAAAGATTATCGCCTGTCTCAAACTCCTGCTTTGCATCAAGGTTTATACCTATAACTGAGGTTACCGAAGAGAGATCACTGTCATCAATCTTTTCCAAGATCTCTTTTTCTATGGCCGTGACATAGACCTCTGTATCTTCAAGTTCATTATTCACATCGATTTTCCCATTTATGTAGATCTGTGTGGTATCAAATTCAGGAAAAAGCTTGAATTTTGTAAGCTTTAACATCCCTGCGGTAGCCAAAATAATAAAGGTAACCAAAAGTAAAAGACTTCGTTTTTTATACGTTAAAAGTGTTCCTAAAATACGTCTATACAATTTATTTATTATTACCCAAAAATTGTTTTCACTATGTTCTCTTTCTACTTTACCTATACTAAAAAACTCTTTGGCGTGCAGTGGCAAGAAATAAAATGCTTCAAAAAATGAACTCACCAGCAAGATACTTATCATGACAGGGAGTACTTTCATAAATACACCCATCTCTCCACTCATGATCAAGAGCGGTAAAAAAGCAAATACAGTTGTCAATGTTGCCGTAAGTACTGCAGGAAACATTTCAATAGCACCTTCTATAGCAGCATCTCTGGGACTCTTCCCTAACTCAATATGTCTATAGATATTCTCCCCGACAACGATCGCTTCATCCACTATCATACCTAGAGCGATCAGTGCACCTAAAAGTGTGAGCATATTCAGACTGTATCCCATCAGGTCAGCACCGATAAGTGTGATCATAAAACTTGCAGGAATACCAATAGCAACAACAAATGCAATACGATAATTCACACTTAAAAAAAGTGCCAAAAATACAAGTATAAGTCCAAATAAAATATTTGAAGAAACCAAATTCAACCTGTTTTTGATCCAAACTGATGTATCCGTATAGGCTTCAAATGTGATATCAGGATACTCTTTAGCAAACGCTTTTAGATCTTCTCTAATTTGTTTACTCAAGGCAATAGCATTACCATCTTCTGTTTTATTAATGTTGAGGCTAACATTTCTTATACTGTTAAAATGAGAGAGTTCACCGCGATCACCCAATCCAAATTTCACGGTAGCTATATCACCTATTCGTATACGTTGATTACCTACCGTGATAAGTGTACTTTCTACTTTTTTTGCACTTTTCTCACCATTGATCGTAGAGATATAGAGATGATTTCCCTGCTGTTTCAAAGTACCAATAGGGAAAATAGAACTTAAATTGGCAATGGCCTGATAGACACTGTCTTTAGCCAGTCCATACGCATTGATCTTTTCATCATTGATCTGTACCAAGACCTCATCATCGACATCACCATAGACCGTAAGCCCACTAAGTTCCTGATAACGGCTTAGATCACTTTTTAGCTCATTACCTATGTCAAGCAGTGTTCTTGTTGTTACATCTCCAGAGATGGCAACAATAAGCAGTGGAAAATCTTTTTGTACAAGCTTTGCAGTAGGCTCATTCATATCTGTCGGGAGATCACGTCGGACATTTGAGATAACATCTTTTACATCATCAAGTGTTCTACTTTTATCACTTCCTTCTTTTATGTTAGCCTTTATAATGAAGGAGCCATTTTGGATCATTGTTTCTAAAGATTCTATCTCAGATATATTCTTCAGATCATCCTCAATGGTCTTTACAACCATTTTATCTAGTACATCTGCACTACTTCCTGCATAACCACCCTGCACAGTGATCTTATCAAGTGCAGAAGGAGGGAAAATTTCTTTAGGAATATTTTGATAAGCAAATATAGAGAGGAATATCATAAAGGCCATCAAAATATGGTTGATAATGGGCTTATCTACTGCAAAACTAATAAAACTACGTATCATTAGTTTTCCTGTATGGCAAAAATAGTATCAGTTACCCTGTTTTTAAATTTTAACGCCTCTACACTCTGTTCAAGCATGACCTTTTCTGCTTTCAGTGCAGCAACCTCTCTTTTCATTTTGTTTACAACTTTACTCTCATAATAAATTTGATTACTCAAATAGATCTTGATCGTTGTCAGGATCAAAACAATGGTTACAGACATCAATATGACCATTGCCATACCAAAGGTAATACCATTAGGCTTCGATTTTTTCTTTTTACTTGCCATAATCACTGTCTTTTTTAAATCTGAAACTTCTCAGTTTTGCAGATCTGCTTCGAGGATTTACTTTGAGTTCCGCTTTGGTTGCCGTTACAGGTTTAGAAGAAAACGCTTTACCCAAAGCATGGTTTTTACCACAGGTACAACGCATTGCCTGAGGGTCACAAATGCAAGATTGTCCCCATTTTTTGAATCGGTTCTTGACCAAACGGTCTTCCAGTGAGTGAAAAGAGATGAGAGAAACGACTTCCCCCTTCACATGTTTTTGCTCTAAAGCATCAAGTAATCCTTCTATTTCACCCAGTTCATTGTTCACTTCGATACGAATGGCTTGAAACATCAAAGTTGCAGGATGTATCTTTCCTCCTGCAGGTATAACCGTTTTGGCGATCTCGCTTAACTCTTTGGCTGAGTTAATAGGTGCCTGTGCTCTTGCTTCCACTACAGCCGATGCCAGTTTTTTAAATGAACGTACTTCACCATAAGTGTCAAAAATGTATTCCAGTTTTTCTTTAGGGTACTCATTCACCACTTCATAAGCAGAGAGTGCTGAGGATGCATCCATACGCATATCCAGCGTTTCAGAAGTAAAAGAAAAACCTCTATCTTGTTTGTCCAGTTGTAAAGAGGAGACCCCAAAGTCTGCCAACACCGCTACAATAGGGCTTTCTTTTAATGTAGGAAACACTGTTGCAAAAGTACCTTTATAAAGTGTACTGCGTCCCTCAAAAGGTTCTAAACGTTTTTTAGAAAAGGCCAATGCTTCATCGTCTCTGTCAATTCCTATATGTTTCAAACCCTCATATTTGGCTAAAATTTCAGAACTATGCCCTGCATATCCAAGCGTACAATCAACAAAGTAACCTTCACCAACATCTTTAAAGCTTTCCAGTACCTCATCTAAAAGTACAGGTATATGAGGTGTTTCCACATGTTTCCTTCATTGCATAATATATGAATTATTTTAATGATATAATAGCGAAATATTCCTAACTAAAGGTTACCCAAATGGTAGATAAGCATCTCATCGAAGACATTAAACATGTTTCACTCTCTCTGTTTAACAAAAACTTCTTTAGTGTCTATCATGGTTCCATCTCTGCAAGAGTAAGCAGCAGTGGATTTATCATCAACTCTAAAGATACGATCTTGGATGAAGTCACAGGAGAGTCACTTGTAAAGCTTGATTGTCAAAAAAGAGATTATCGCTGGAGTATGGCAAATTCAGATGTGCACATACATGAACATATTTATGAGACCATCCCCAATGCAAAATATGTCTGCTATACCATGCCTCCATACGCGACTGCATATTCACTCAAACATGGTAAAGTTTCTCCACAAGACTACTATGGGAAACAAATCCTCGGTGAGGTCATCGTATATGATCCCAAAAACATCGACGACTGGCTGGAACGTGCACCATACGAAATTCCACAGTTTTTTCAAAAACATGACACACACCTGCTTCTTATCAAAGGTTTTGGGCTCATCTCTTATGACAGGGACATCACAGAAATGGCAAAGAAAATTTCCATTTTAGAAAACTCTTGCAGGCTGTTGGCATTATCTGCAAATATTTAAAATATATCTTTATATTATAATCAAAAATAACTGTTAGTATGTGTCAACACTTCTGTAAAGCATACTTTTGTTATACTCCTCCAAATATAATCTAACACAGGATACCTGATATGAATCAGACAAAGAAAAGATTAAGTATCATTAATCATGCCATTTCCATCACTGATGTTGAGACCATACAGCTTCAGGTTTTAAAGTTGGCACTGCTTAAAACAGATGAGAAAATACAAGAAATCGTTACAGCGGTTCAGGCAGAAAACTATGCACAGGCACAAGGGCTGATTAACCAATATATAGAAACGCCTACCGACAACATCCTTCAAAGAACTTCACAAAAAGCACAAGCTACTATGGCAGCAGAAGATCAAGCCATTATAGATGAGTTCGATCTTTTTATCACATCAAACACACATGAAAAACCTCAAGAGATCGATATTAATGATTTTCTTCTTGATGAACTTCCAGTCAGAACAAAAGTTGAAACAAAAAAAGTAGCCCATAGTGATTTTGATGCCCTGCTAAATATTGACATTGATAATGTACTGACTGACAACATTGAATTGGATGTTACATATACTTCAAAAGATACATTCTTTGAGTCTCCAAAAGAAGAGAACAAACAGACCATAGATACCTCTCACATACCTAAAGATACTTTTTTTGATACTGAAGAGACAGTAAAAGAAGAACCTGTTACAGAAGAGACTCCAAAAGAAGAAACCATTGCAGAAGAAAAAGAAACATTCATACAAACAGCGATACCCTCTAAAGAAGAACCTCTCAAAGAGCTAAAACCTGCTATAAAGACAGAAGAAGAAACACGTTCATACCACTACAAAGCTATTCCTTACATTGCACAAAAACTTATCAGTATGAAAAAACAATATACACCTATAGAAAGAAGCTATGAAAAATTTGATTCTGTGGAAAACCTGTTAAGAAAGATCTCTCAGGAAGGGTATAATGAAGAGGAGATAGAAGAAACTCTCACTTATATCAAAAAGTTAACGGAAGAGAGCAAAGAGACCGAAGCTGCACAACTGTTGCTTGTCTGTGCTGCAACAGAATCAAAATTTGCACAATTCATGTTAGCCAGAGAACTCTTTAAGGGTGTTTTACTCACAAAAGAGATACCTGAAGCATTTACACAGATGCATAGTTTAGCCCTGGAGGATTACCCTGAGGCACTCTGTGATCTAGCACAGTTTTATGAACATGGCATAGGTACAAGCAAAGACAAGAAAAAGGCTGAACAGTTTTATAAGGAAGCAACTGATTTCGGTATCAAAAGAGCTGAAAAACACTATAAGCGTTTAAAAAAAGAAAATAGTGGTTTCTTTAAAAGGTAAACTTATTTAGCTACCTTTTTTACCCCTTCATACGCAACCTCTATCATCTTGTCTATCTCTTCATATGAGATGACATACGGAGGCATGAAATAGATTACATGTCCCAATGGTCTGAGTAACACCCCTTGTGTTAAAGCAAATTCATAAACCTTTAAACCTATACGCTCAGTTGCCTGGTAACCCTCTAACTCTATAGCAGTGACCATACCCTGCTGTCTTATCTCTTTGACATTGGATAAAGCAGAAAACTTTTCCAGCTTCTCTTTGATGTATCTACTTTTCTTTTCATTCTCACCTAAAATATCATTTTGTTCAAATATCTCCATAGTTGCCAATGCTGCAGAACATGCCAAAGGATTCCCTGTGTAACTATGTGAATGTAAAAAAGCTTTATATTCATTATAGTCGCAATAAAAAGCCTGGTAAACATCATTGGTTGTCATTACCACAGAAAGAGGCAGATAACCACCTGTCAAACCTTTGGAAAGTGTCATAAAATCAGGAGAGATCTCTGCATGATCACAGGCAAACATCTTTCCTGTACGTCCAAACCCTGTCATGATCTCATCTGCGATAAGATGTACATTATACTTTTGGGTCAAGTCTCTTGCACCTGCCAAATAAGCGGGGTGATACATATGCATTCCCCCTGCTCCCTGTATCAGAGGTTCAATGATGAAGGCTGCTATCTCCTCAGATCTCTCTTTCAAAGTTTCTTCTAAAGCAGCTAATGCCTCATTGGCTGCAGCAATACTTTGATCTTTAGGTACAGGTACTTGCATGTTGGCTATGAGCAGCGGTTCATAGGTTTCTTTATAGAGTTCGACATCTCCGACACTCAATGCACCGATCGTCTCTCCATGATACGAATTTGACAATGAAAGAAAAACTGCTTTACGCTTTCCCCTGTTGAGATGATAGTGATAACTCATCTTTAAGGCTGCTTCCACTGCAGAAGAGCCGTTGTCAACATAAAAAACTTTTGCCAGTTCTTTAGGCGTAATGTTGACAAGTTTATGTGCAAGCTCTATAGCAGGTTCATGGGTGAAGCCTGCCAAGAGTACATGTTCAAGTGTGTCAATTTGGGCTTTCACTTTGTTGTTGATACTTTCATTTGCGTGGCCAAAAAGATTCACCCACCAGGAACTGACTGCATCTATGTAAGCATTGCCGTCAAAATCATAAAGGTAGACACCTTTGCCTGACTTAATGGGAACAAGCGGTAAGGTTTCATGATCCTTCATTTGGGTACATGGATGCCATATGACTTCCAAGTCACGCTGCATCATTTTTGTATTTTTATTCGACATACTATTTTCACACTCCGATTCATTAGCGATAAGCTTATTTTAGATAGAATATTGTACAAATTTTTTGATTGAAGGTAGATGAAGTATGATTAGTTGGATGCAAAAACACAATAAATATCTAGTATGGACAATCTGGGTAGCAACCATCGCATTTATTGGTGCAGGTTTTGTAGGTTGGGGAAGTTACAGTTTTGGTTCAAAAGCCGGAAACGTTGCTAAAGTAGGTGATATTGAGATCGAACAAACAAAACTCAACATGGTTTACAGCAATATATACAACCAATACAATCAGGCAATGCAAGGTACACTTGATGATAAAAAAGCCGAAGAGATGGGACTGATCAAGCAGGCATTTGCAAGATTGGCAACACAGGCTAAGATCCTGAACTTCGCAAAAGATCTGGGTATCATCGTTTCAGATGCTGAAGTTGCACAAAAATTACAAACACTTCGAGCATTTCAACAAAATGGTGTTTTCGTTAAAGAGATCTATGACGGTTACCTTAAAAGTCAAAGACTTAGAGCCAATGCCTTTGAAGAGACACTGAGAGAAGAGCTTATCCTCGAAAAGACATTTTCATTACTTACAGTTGGTACTTTGCCACTTGAAGAGGAAGCTATTTCTGCAGCTATGAATGTGAGTGACAAATTGGCATATAAGGTATTGACAAACAATGATCTGAACTTCGTCATCGATGAAGCAAAAGTAAAAGCCTACTGGGAGATGCAAAAAGAGAACTTTTTGACTCCACAAATGTATGAGCTATCTATCGTATGGACACAAAGTAAAGAGACAGCTGTCACTGAAGATGAAGTGAAAGCACACTATGATGGAAATAGTTTCAACTATACAGATGGAACAGGGAAGCAACTTCCTTTTGAAGAAGCTAAAGTATTGGCAACGAACGACTTGAAACTTAAGAAGACAAAAAAAGCTGCACAAAAAGCATATATTGCATTTAAAAAAGGTACTCTTGACAACAGTGAAAAGATCACATTACCGATGGGTGATCTTAAACTTACAGATGAAGTTTGGAATGCATTGAAAGAAAAATCTGTAGGTGATATACTCAAACCTAAAGTAGTTGCAGATACCTATGCCACTATAAAGATAGAAAACATTGTGCTACCAAAGGTAAAAAGCTATGAAGAAGCGAAAGAACAGGTTACAGTACTTTATGAAAACCAGGCTAAAAAAGAAGCCCTTTTGACATTGGCAGAGTCAACACTTAAAAACTTTGATCAGAACGATGCAATCATCTCTGATTTTGTAAAATTAGAGGAAAATGTCAACCTAAATCCACTAAATAATCAAGAAAGTTTACAATTTTTACAAAAACTCTTTACATCATCAAAAGAAAAGGGTATTATAAGCGTATTCGATAAAGTTATAGTT
>CAKZWP010000143.1:0-9145 GCA_937921845.1 uncultured Sulfurovum sp. | reverse complement strand
GAAAATCAGACCGGCTGAGAAAACTATGCCAAATATATTGGTCAGATATAATAAGAATGGTCCCCTAGCGCTCACAATCTCTATTTCAAAACCAATATCAGTGCCGGCTTCATATCCTAGTGAAAACGCGATACCAACTGTACACAGCGGGGGCACTAGAGCGACAGCAATCGCAACGCCGGCAAGTGACGAAGACACATTGGGCCTAGTGTATGCAAATGCGGCGGCAGCTCCTGCTGCAACAGCAATACCCAAATCAAGAAGACTGGGCCTCATACGTGCGATCATTTCTGAACCAGCCAGCTTCCATCCTATGATCTCGGAAACAAAAAAAGACATTGTGATAATTACAATGGTCCCAATAACAATAGTTAAAAAGGAACGCGCAACTAGAAGCAAGTTGTTTTCTACACTCCCGAAAGCCAAGGAAATAATAGGATTCATGAGTGGTGCAATGATCATGGCCCCAATGATTACTGCAGCACTATTAGATAATAAACCAAATGTTGCAATGACACCAGATGCCGACAGCATAAAGAAAAATCCTAAAGCCGGTACCGAGCCTTCTTCAACTACCTTTTTTACATCATCAACTAAAACAGGTTCACCAGTCAGATCTCGCCAATCTCCAAACAAACGAAATATCATTACTTTCTCCAGTTTTCTTTATGCTAAACTATTTATTAGGGGAATACTATGTTCCCACTATTATCTTTCTCTTACAAATATTGTATCATAATATATAATTATAGTTTTATAAATATGATTATATTGGCTCATGTCATTTTAGTCAGATATAAGCCAATAATTGGACATAGTGTTCCTTATATTTGTACAAACTAACTTTAGTCTAAATTTAAAACATCACGATACTTACTTGCGAGAGGAATTAGATTTGATATAATAAAGTTAAAGAAGGGTTACTTTTGAAAATAGAGAAAGAAATTTTCTTTATAGCAGATTCTTTCTAAGGATGTTAGATTTTGATGTATAGAGATATGAAAAATTGTATATGAAGGAATGGGGATGAAGAGGGGTAGTGTGCAGAATTTTTTACGAATTATATTGATGACAGGAATGTTATTTCTACTTGGCACGCAATGGTCATTGGGAGCTGAAGAAGAGAGCAGCAAAACGATATCTACTGTGAGTCCTGAAGTTCTGAAAAGTCAGATAAAAAAAGTTGAGACAACAGATCTAACTGATGAAGACAAGAAAAAGCTTACAGAGCTTTACAATATGGCATTGGCAAATATCGAGAAGGCACGATCTTATGCAACAGATGCTGAATCCTTTAGGCAAGCCCGAAAAACTGCACCTGAAGAAATAGAGAAATTACGTAATACCCTCAAAGAGCGAGAAAAAATTTCACCTGAAACAACTTTGAAAGCTTTGGAGAAGATGACACTGCCTGAACTCGTACAGCTACAAGAAAAAGAAAAGGCTGACCTATCTGCTGTCGAAGCAAAGTTATCTGATATAAACAATCGACTCGTGATTCAGGATACAAGGCCCACTATTGCTAGAGAGCGATTGATTGAGCTAAAGAGACGAGTCGATGCCACTACTAAACCATTACCATTAGAAGGTAACGTAGCTTTGGTGTCGCAGGCAGAAGAGTGGGTTCATGAGACGCAGACATTTGCGCTCAGTTCTGAAATCAAAATGCTGGATCAGGAACTCTTGAGTCATCAGGAACGAATTCAGGTACTTAAGTTAAAACAAGATGTCGCAGAAAGTAAAGTCAAAAATGTTTCGATACGAGTACGATTAATGGATGATATGCTCAATAAACGCCGCCTTGTAGAAGCTAAGCTTGTAGAGCAGCAAGTTGAGACTACAAAAGAAGAGTCGAAGGATAAACATCTTTTGGTACGTAAACTTGCGGAAGAGAATGTTGCACTGGGTGAGAAGCTCAAGATGAGTACCCTCGATCTTGAGAATGTCTCTGCAAAAGAGAGCCATAATCGTGAAAGTGCAAAGCGTATTGGAGATAATCTAAGCAGCATCAATAAAAAACTTGAGGTCGCCGGAATAAACCAAGACCTTGGTAAAATCTTGATCAAGCAGCATAAAACGCTACCTAATATTTCTACTATACAAACTGAGATCAGCCAATTAAAACAACATATTTCAAATTCTGGATTAGAGCAGATACAGTATGTAGAGGAGTATAAACATCTGCGTGACATCGATACCTATTTGGCAGACTTTACGGAGGGGATACCGCAAAATGAGGCTGATACAATTCGTACAGAACTTAAAGATCTTGCATTGAACCGCCAAGCGCTTCTAAATCAGGTTATTGAGCTGGAATCCTCTTATTCTCGTGCATTGGGAGAACTTGATAGCTCTTTGAGGAAACTCATGGATGTGGTAAAAGCATATGATGATTTTATGAATAAAAATATCCTGTGGGTCCGCAGTACAAAACCGGTTAGCCTTTCTCTGTTTAAAGGCCTGCCGGAAGAACTCGAAGGGCTTGTATCTTCATCCAATTGGATTCATGTTGCTAACATCCTGACAGAACAGTTTAAATCTACATTCTCTGTAAGTTTTTTACTCCTTGTGCTTCTCGTTCTTGTCTTTATGAGAAGATACTTTTTACGTGCTGTAGTAGCGACAAATGAAAAAATAAGGAGTATCCGTACCGATCATTTTGCATATACTGTTCAAGCAGTTGTCTTGACTGCATTGGCTTCGCTACCTTTGACTCTTATATTTATGATAACTGGTTGGCAGCTCTCATTGGTTCCTGAACCCACTGAGTTCTCTAATGCAGTGTCCGCAGCTTTACTGCGTGGTTCACCCTATTTTTTCTGTCTCTTATTCTTCACTGATCTGGCTACTCCTGAGGGGGTCATTGTCAAACATTTTCGTTGGTCTAAGGAGATTGCCGGCAAATTACATCGTGAATTAAAATTGTTGATGATGTTAATGCTTCCGGCTTTGTTTATCGTTTTTTATAGTATTACTCATGAGAGTATCGGAGTTAGTGGTGCATTTACTCTTTTGGGTATATTGTGTATCATTGGCGCCATAGGACTTTTTCTCTTCCGTACTTTCACACCTGGTGGGGGAATACTCGCAAAATATTCTAAAGAAAATGCTGATCATCTTATTGTACGTCTACGATTCGTCTGGGAAAAGTTTTTCATTGTGTTGATGTTCCTCATCGTAATACTAGTACTTCTTGGCTATATACATACGGCCAGCATACTAATGTATAACTTGTTCTTTACGATTTGGGTGATTTATGCTCTTGTACTTATTCGAGAACTACTTGCACGTTGGCTTCTCTTAGTGAATCGTCGACTGGAAGTGCAAGCCATTTTAGCACGTCGAGAAGAGGCGAGGTTGGCGAAAGAAACGATGGAAAAAACGGATGAAAGTGATTCAGACAATAATGAACATATTTCAGAGTTCGATGAACCAGAGGTTGATTTCGTTGACCTGGGTATAAAAAGCCGCAAGTTGCTCCATACTATGCTTTTCTCCGCTGGGGTAGTGGGTCTATGGTTTATATGGTCACCTCTTCTGCCTGCTTTTAATTTCCTGAACGATATATCGCTTTGGAGTACTGAAATGATAGTCGATGGCGTGAAAACAATGGCACCAGTTACGCTGGGAGATCTAATTCTTGCTATCATCGTGATCATTGTCACTACTATTGCATCACGAGGATTGCCAGCTTTGCTAGAGTTTGTATTGTTGCAGCGCCAAGATACTACACTAGGTGGACGCTACACGGCAACGACACTATTTCGTTATGTGATTGTTGCTATTGGGGCTCTGCTTTTTTTCAATATTATAGGTGCTAATTGGTCTCAAATTCAATGGCTTGCTGCTGCCCTTAGTGTAGGTATAGGCTTTGGTTTACAAGAGATCGTAGCCAACTTTATCAGCGGTCTGATCATCTTATTTGAAAGACCTATCCGGGTGGGTGATACTGTGACGGTAGGTAACACTACGGGTGTAGTAAGCCGTATACAGATCCGCGCCACCACTATTACCAACTGGGACCGACAGGAACTGCTTGTCCCCAACAAGGCGTTCATCACTCAGGAACTTCTCAACTGGACATTATCTGATCCGATTGTCAGAATAGTGATTCCCGTGGGCATTGCTTATGGGAGTGATGTATCCAAAGCGATGGAACTTTTGATGGAAGCTGCCCATGAAAATGATTCTGTGATTGAATCACCCGAAGCATCTGTGACCTTCACGAGTTTTGATGACAATTCACTTAAGCTTACTCTGCGGGCTTTTATTTCTTCGGTAGAGAACCGTATAGGTGTCATTACAGATCTGCATCAAGCTATTAATCGCAAGTTCAATGAATCAGGTATTACCATTGCTTTTCCTCAACGTGATGTGCATTTGGATACGAGTAAACTGATCGATATTCGTTTGCATAGTGAAAAAGACAAGGAAAGATCTTAAAAAAGTGTAGCTATGTAATATACAATCTATGTAGCTACACTTACTACTTGAAATCTTACAGGAGGTGTCGTCATTGGTCTGACAACTAAAAACCTTATAAAATATATAACTTTATAAGGTTTTCATTACTCATTTAAAATATTTGGATGTAGCTATAGCTATAAACGTTATAGTTTATGTTAGAAAAACGATTGAGTATCAATGAGGTACAGCCGGTGTGAGCTTATCTTGCGCACTGGCATTTGAACAGAGGCCCATTGACATTGCAACGATTATCGCCAAGGCGAGCGAACTTTTTCTTTTTCTCATCATATTCATCAAAGTCATTATTTTCATCTCCATTTTTTACTTTATATGGCGTTTTCCCTATGATACGATCATAATTTGGAAATCCAACGTTCGGGTTAAGTGTCAGCACCGTATTTACTCTTTGAGCAATGACCGGCTCCACACACTTAACAGCAGAGGCCTTACCGTCTCACTTCACACGCACGACACCCGGCATGTTGTAACTGCCGTCTATCAGTAACGTAAAGATGTTTTTTTCATATTCATTTTCTACTTCTTGGTTGGTTTAGGACTAGCAATTTATAGATAAAATTATGTTAAAGTATTTCTTTTCTATATAATACTATATCACAGTAAATAAATAAAATTTATTATTTCAATAAATAAAATAGAAAAATAGGCTTGATTTTATGTTACAATAAAATAGTATAAATCAATAAAAAGGGAAGAAATGGAAAAAAATAGCTCAAAAAAAATCATCACTGCTCTTTCTGTTATAAGTATGTTGAGTGTAATGCTGCAAGCACAGGAAGCTGCAACACAGCCAAGTGGACTCCTGCCACTGTCTGACTACTCTGGTAGTCTGTCTGAACGTTCCCACCTCTTCGGGGACCTTGGTGGTAGCCGTTCTGATTGGGCTGCGAAGGGTGTTTCCTTCGATATCGACTACAATCAGTATTTCCAAGGTGTTGTGGAAGGTGGACTAGATACTGACTCTGAATATGGTGGAACCATCGACTACAATATTAATGTTGATTTTGATCGTATGGGTCTTATACCAGGGGGGCTTCTTCAGATGAAAGCGGTGTCTCGTTATGGACGATCAGTCAATGGTATCAGCGGTACCTTAATGCCGGTCAACACAGATGCAGCACACCCTACCACCACTACATTAGATGAGAATGTTGCTCTCTGGCTACCTATGATCACCTACACTCAATTTTTGAGTGAGACGTTTGGCCTGAGTATTGGAAAAATGGAGATGTATGGCACAACAAATGAGTTTTCAGGCGGAAAAGGACGTACGCAGTGGTGGAACATTAATCTAGCTATGCCTCTATCTCCGGCGCTGATAGTTCCGTACAGTGTCTTGGGGGCAGCAGCCCTCTACATGCCCAGTCCAGGTTTGACAATTACAGGTATCGTATGTACAAGCAGTGATACTTCAAACAATAGTGGGTTTAATAAGTTAGATGACGGTTTGACTGCATTGGCAATTCTCGAATATCAATATAAAATGAATGGTCTTCCTGGTGGTTTCACTCTCATGCCTGGATACGGATGGGACAATAAATTCAATGAAATTAACGGTCGTATCACTATTGAAGACGGACAGCTAGTAGCTTCTACCAAGGATAACACGTGGTTCTTTTCTGCTGATGTATGGCAGTATCTATGGGTTGAAAATGAAGCGAATCAACTTATTAATACAGCCGACGGACGTCAGGATCTGCAAGGTATAGGGGTCTTTTCCCGTATACAGACTGCAGATAAAGACACCAACCCCGCTGACTTTTACTTCAGTGTTGGCCTCAATGGTAAAGGACTTATACCTGGTCGTAATAATGATGCCATGGGTATCGCTTACAGTTACAACAGTATGAATAAAGGACGATTTCTTGATTTTATAGGCATTGAGGACTCATCCACTGCCTGGGAGTTGTTCTATAATCTCGAACTCACCCCAGCTGTTCACTTGACACTGGATGCACAAGTGGTTAACTCGGCTATGCCGAATATAGATACAGCAACCATTTTGGGTACATCCCTACAAATGCGTTTCTAAAAATTATCTCAAAGGAGAAAGATTATGAAAATGAAAATTCAAAATAGAGTATGGCGTTTGCTTATTGCATCCGCACTGGTTATAGTTGCTTTACCTATGGTTGAGAAAGCCAATGCTGCGGAACCTGCAGTGACCAAACTTACGGATGAACAAGTGGAGAATATTGTACGACGATCATACCAGTATGTTGGCATGTACAATGTAAACAATAAGTTTGCTATAACCCAAGGAGGTTGGAATACGGTAGTTGCAGACACTAAGCTCAAAGACCATACGATGAGAGAAATTGCCCGACCAAACAACGATTCACTCTACATTACCTGTATGCTGGATCTGCGTAAGGATCCCGCAATCCTTGATATACCTGCTTTTAGTTCAAAATACGTCTCCTTAATGGTGACGGGTTATGATCACTATGTAAATGTACCTTTGTCAGTGAGCCTTGGGGATTTCAAAAAACCTGAAAAAGTAATGTTCTATACCGAGCGTACGGAGGGCTATGACGGGAGTTCTGTGAAAGGAGTTGATCGTACATTCGAAATGACAGGAGACTTTGTTTCAGCAGTATTTCGTGTTATGCCCCATGCCAATGATAAAGCACTCTTTGAAAAGATTATCGGAGAAATGAAAGCAGTAAAATTAATTCCACTGTCAAAATTTCTTGGCAAACCGCTTAAACCTATCGATGATGTTCAATCCCCCAATGTTGGAAAAACTGATCTTGATGTCTATGAAAACAACTTTTTGGAAGTGATGCAATTTGTTATGAACCACACAAGCTTTAATCCAGATGATAAACTTGATCAGGAGTTCCTTTCTACGCTCAAGCCGCTGGGAGTTGAACCAGGAAAATCCTTTGACAAGAGCAAGGTCGCCAAGATCGATGGCAAAAAGTTCAGAGCCATTGCCCAAAAGGTTCAAAAAAGTGCATTCGCTCGTGCCATGGATCCGGCTACAACAGCAAAGCATGGACTGAGCATTTTTCAACCCAAAGGGAAGATAACAGAAGATCTATTGCTCATGCAAACGGTTACGGGACCGATCGGGCTGCCAGCAACTGAAGCAGTGTATCCTCCTGTGACTACTGTTGATGGTCAACCGATGAACGCACAAAATGATTACGTGATTCGTATGAGTAAAGAGGAGATGCCTCCTGCAAAGGCTTTCTGGTCAATGACACTCTATGATTCAAAGAACGGTTTCTTTATTCCTAACGACCATAAAAAGTACAGTGTAGGTGAAAACGGTGGGATGAAGCTAAATGATGATGGCGGTATTGAAGTGTATGTGGCAGAAAAACAACCTGAAGGAGTACCTGCAGAAAACTGGCTACCTATCACTCATAAAGATGAGAAGCTGGATATTATCTTAAGGATCTATATGCCAGATCTTGAAAAATATAAAACCTGGAAAGCTCCAAAAGCTGAGATGATCAAGAAATAATAATCTTTAGAGTTGGATCGCCGGTCTGACTTGGGATTTTAAAATATTTATGTCTAATAGACAAAGGAGAAAGATTATGAAAAAAGAAAAATCAGTATTATTAAAGCTACTACTAAACAGTTTAACTTTGGGGGCTCTCTTGTCTACAGGGTCGATAGCTTCTTCGGATAATAATAAGTCAGTTAACATCGATAACTTCGTTCGTGCTGAAACTGACACTGCGATTCATAACATTCACAGTTTAGCTGGTGGTCTTGGAAAGTTCGGCCATCTACGGACACCAGCTCCTCTGGATAGACAGGACGTCATCCGCATGAATCGTGATACACTCTATTCAGCTGCGATACTGGATCTGAGCAAACCAGCGACGGTAATTCTGCCTGACACTGGTGGACGTTATATGAGCATGCAGGTAATCAATCAGGATCACTATATGTTCGCAACATCGAAACCCGGTAAACATAAACTGACGCAGAAAAAGGTTGGCAGTCGTTATGCTTACATCAGCATACGTATATTCGTCGATGCAAATGACGCAAAAGATGTTGCAGCAGCGAATGCAATACAGGAGAAGCTAATCATCGAGGGGGGAACTGGTTCGCTCGATATACCAAAGTGGGATCAGGTACAACTGAAAAATGCCCGTGAGGCTCTCAACGAACTAGCTAAAATGGGTACAGATGCATCACGTGGATTTGGAACTAAAGAGGATGTTGACCCGCTACAGCACCTTGTTGCTGCTGCAGGCGGCTGGGGTGGTCTGCCAGAGAAAAATGCTTTCTATGAAATAGAGGTTCCTGAAAAAAACGACGGAACACCACATACCATTACAGTTAAAGATGTTCCTGTTGATGCATTCTGGTCGATCACTGTTTATAACTCTAAAGGGTATATTGAAGAGAATGACCTCGGGGTCTACAGTTACAATAATGTTACAGCTAAGGCCAATGAAGATGGTTCAATTACTATTAATTTCGGTGGATGTTCTGATGGGCGTATTAATTGTCTCCCTATAACCAAGGGATGGAACTATGCAGTGCGTATGTACGAACCTCGAAAACAGATCCTCGATGGGTCATGGAAGTTTCCTGCTTTAGAGCCTTCTAAATGAATATACGTTTAAATTTGAAAAGAGCGTGAGTACTGACCTTAGTAAAAGCATTACGATAGTGATCACTATGAGGT
>CAKZWP010000142.1:0-7969 GCA_937921845.1 uncultured Sulfurovum sp. | reverse complement strand
CACTGGGCATCTGTTGCAAAAGGAGACATGTCAGTGAAGGTCTTTAGCAAAGAGACACAAACACCTAAACTTGTGTTTAACTTTCATAGTGCTGCTACAGATGATGAAGCACGTTTGTCTCAACTCTGTTTATGGGTACTTGAGTGCGAAAAACAAAACCTGTCTTTTATGATACAAATGCCCAACAAACTCTTAAATTCAGCAAAGGAGAGTATAGATGTTATCCTTGAAGCCCTTGCAAAATATTAAATTCTCTCCTTTACGTCTTTTAGACATAGCGTACATCATCGTACTCCTGCCATTAATGCTTGTACTAAAAGTACCTATGTTGATTTTTTCTTTTATGGTCTTGGCACTGCTTTTCTTTAAAAAAACACCTGCACATAACTACCTCATAGTTTTTGTCTTTCTCATGGGTATGTTAGCACTCTTTTTGTCTCTATACGGGGTATTTTCTTTCAGGGGTCTTTCTCGCTTGAAACTTTTTCTTGAGTTACTGGTGTATGTACTGATCATTGTCGTTTCAATGCAAAGGCTAACAAGAGAGATCAACTTCTACCTACTGCTCTCCCCTGTCCTATTTCTGGCACTCTCTTTATTTTTCTTTCATGGTATAGTGATGCTCTCGTATGTCATCTTTGAGATCTTCTTTCTCCTTTGGCTTATACTGGCACACCGAATGGAAGGAGATATGATAGAGAGCTTCCGAGCAGGCATGGTCATGTTTATGTATTCCCTGCCATGGGTGGTTGTACTTTTTATCTTCTTTCCACGTATCTCATTTGATAATGCAAACTATGGGTTTAAAAGTGAAACCATACAACGTATGGGGCATGACGGAACAATGTTTTTAGACAGTAATGCCTTGCTTGTTCCATCAGACCGTATCGTGATGGAAGTTGGATTTGACAAAGAAGTGCCTTCTTCAAACAGTCTCTATTTTAGAGGGAGTATGCTTTATCTGGATAAAAAAGACCATTGGGAACCACTTCCTGCGTACAAAAAAAGAGAAAGTAAGCCTTATTACCCCACAAATGGAGAAATAGTAGATTACAAAGTGACATTATACCCCACACAAAAACGTTGGATATACATGTTGGATATGCCTTCACGTGCAGTGAAAGATGCAGATTTAGACAGAGACCTGATAAGTACAGTTGAAAAACCTGTAAAAGAACCTATCCATTATGCTGCAAGCTCTGCATTAAGTCCTAAGTTTCATGATATTTTAGATGCATACACACTAGATGCTGCATCAAGTTTTGACAAAGAACGTAATCCTAATACCTATCATGAAGCACAAAAGATAAAAGAGCTGTTTAAGACTCCTGAGAAAAAAGCGAGTGCCCTTGTAAAGTTTTTTCAAAACCAGTCTTTAACCTATAGTTTGAAACCCGAAGCACTTGATATCAATAACACTACAGACAGCTTTTTATTTGATAAACGTCTTGGCTACTGTGTACACTTTGCCTCTTCATTTGTTACTATGGCACGTATGCTAGGTATACCTTCACGTATCGTCACGGGCTATAAAGCAGATAAAGCCAATAGTCTTAACAACTATCTTGCAGTAAAGGAACGTGATGCACATGCCTGGGCTGAACTCTACATCAATGAACACTGGATAAGGTATGAAACAACAAGTACAGCAGTAGGAATAGATATTGAAACAGTCGACATACTGAATACAGATAATACAAATAAAGAAAATTCACCACTTTTTAAGAGAGTAAACCTCTATCTCATGTATGCGAAATATCAAGTAGAGACATGGATTCTCTACTACAGTAATATCCGTCAACTTCAACTTATTCAATACGCAAAAGAGAATCCGAGATTTATCTTGCTGTTTATACTCTCTTTACTTGTATTAGTATTGGTCACTTTTAGCATCACTTTATACTTCCGTCGTCCTCGCTGTACGAACAAAGTAATTTGCATTTTAGATCCTCTGTTAAAAAAATTGAAAAAAGAAGGTTATACACGAGAGAAAGGTGAAACACTACATCAATACTTCTTACGGTATATGAAAGATCATCCAGATAAAAATGCTATAAAAGAGGTGGATAAATATTATGAATCTATCTCTTATGGTGGTGACAGTTCAGCAGCAACAATGAAACAATTGAAAAATATGGTGAAGAAGAGTTTATCTTCATAGTCGTCTGAAGGTATTTAAAAAGTGGTTAACCTTCCTTATGTATAGTAATACAGAGCATCCAAAGCAACCTCTTAGATGTTTTTAAATAAAATTATAAACTAATTCTCATATGGAGACACCACCTTAATGATTAAGAAAAGCAAAAAAGTTATTGTTGCGGGACTTGTAAGTACTTTGACTGTAGCATACATGTTTGGATCTTTCGCTCAGGCTAAAGATACTGCTACAAAAACCCATGCACCTTCTACAGCCAAAGAAAAGCTGGAAGCCTACATCAAATTTACACAAATTCTTAATGTTATTGAGAGTCAATATGTGGATGATGTCAATACTACAGACCTTGTGGATAAAGCACTCAAAGGACTGATGGCCAACCTCGATTCTCACTCTTCTTTCATGGACACTAAAGCCTTCAAAGACCTTTCTGTCCAAACAAAAGGTGAATTTGGAGGGTTAGGTATCTCCATAGGTATGAAGGATGGCGCCCTAACTGTTATTGCCCCTATCAATGATACACCTGCATTTAAAGCCGGTATAAAAGCAGGTGACATCATTTTGAAGATCAATGATACTGCAACGATCGGTATGAGTATTGATGATTCGGTAAAGTTGATGAGAGGTAAGCCTAAAACTTCTTTAGTTTTAACCATTATCCGTAAAGGGGAACCTAAACCTCTTGAAGTCAAGATCACCAGAGATATCATCAAAATTCAGTCTGTCTATGCAAAGAGCATAGAAGACCATATACTTTATGTCCATGTCACTTCTTTTGACCAAAAAGTAGTTCAAGGTGTAAAAGACGCCATGAAAGAGCACAATAATACCAAAGGTATGATCTTAGATTTAAGAAACAATCCGGGTGGGCTTCTTGACCAGGCTGTCGGACTTACAGATCTCTTTGTGGATAAAGGTGTTATCGTCAGCCAAAAAGGGAAACTGCAAAGTGAAAATTTAGAGTATAAAGCGACCAAAGAAGGTACAAATAAAGAGTTGCCTCTAGTTATACTCATAAATGGAGGGTCTGCATCAGCTTCTGAAATCGTATCTGGAGCACTTCAGGATTTGAACCGTTCCATTGTCGTTGGAGAAAAAACATTTGGAAAAGGTTCTGTTCAAGTTGTTATGCCTATAGGTGCAGATGAAGCTTTAAAGCTCACTGTAGCACGTTATTACCTCCCAAGTGGACGTACTATCCAAGCTGTAGGTGTTACTCCAGATATCATCGTGCATCTTGGGAAAATAGATTTAACAGAAGATCCAATTATGCTTAAAGAGAGTGATCTCAAAAAACACTTAGAGAGTGAACTTGCTAAAATAGATGGCAATGCGACGAAGTCATCAAAAACAAATACAAATACGGAAAACAATGAGACAAAGGTAGATGACACTGTTATTACAGAAAAACAACTTTACCAAGATCTACAGCTTAAAAGTGCTGTAAATATTTTGAAAGCATTAATCATCACAAACAAAGGAAAAAAATAATGGTACATGATACACTAATAAAGCAATCACTTGTGTATGAAGGAAAAGCAAAGAAAATCTGGACAACAGAATACCCAGATCTCTATATTTCTGAATTTAAAGATGACCTAACCGCTTTTAATGGTGAAAAAAAATCAAGTGAAGAAGGTAAAGGTGCACTGAATAATAAGATCTCTACAGAACTTTTCAAGTACCTCAATAAAAAAGGTGTGCCTACACACTTTGTTGAAATGTTGGATGATAACCATATGCTTCATAAAAAAGCAGATGTAATCTATATCGAGGTAATCGTTAGAAACATTGCAACAGGTAGTTTGAGCAGAAACCTCGGTATTGAAGACGGGAAGATACTTCCTTTCACACTTGTAGAGTTTGATTATAAAAATGATGAACTTGGTGACCCTAAACTTAATGACGAACACTGTCTTATTTTAGAATTGGTTAGAAGTACTGCAGAACTTGACTATATACGTTATATGGCAAGAAAAATAAACGATCTTCTTAAAGAATTTTATGCGAAACGTAATCTTACACTTGTAGATTTCAAACTTGAATTTGGTGTAGACGTAGATGGCAACATTATACTTATCGATGAACTTAGCCCGGACAACTTTAGACTTTGGGACAGTGAGAGTGGTGAGAAAATGGATAAAGATAGATTCAGACAAGGTTTAGGTGGACTTAAAGTTGCTTATGAAGAAGTATTAAATAGAATTTTGGGAGACAAATAATGACAGCAGTAGTAAACGTATTTTTAAAAGATGGTGTTTTAGATCCACAAGGTAAAGCAGCGCATCATGCGCTTGACTCTTTAGGTTTTGCAGGAGTAGATGATGTGCGTATCGGTAAACAGATCATCATTAAACTTGATACTACAGACAGAGATGCAGCAGAAGCAGAAGTAAAAGAGATGTGTGAGACACTTCTTGCCAATACGGTTATCGAAGACTATACAATAGAGATAAACTAATATGAAAGTAGCAGTATTAAGATTTCCTGGAACAAACTGCGAGTTTGATACACAGTATGCTTTTGAAAAATTAGGACATACAACAGAGCTTGTATGGCATGAGAGTGAACAATTACCTACAGACATCGATCTTGTTGTTGTACCTGGTGGATTCTCATATGGAGATTATTTACGTTCAGGGTCTATCGCTAGATTTTCTCCTGTCATGAAAGCCGTTTCAGTATATGCAAATGACGGTGGTAAAGTACTTGGTATCTGTAATGGTTTCCAGATCCTTACAGAAGCGGGACTTCTTCCTGGTGCCTTGAAACGTAATAATAACCTTCACTTTATCTCTAAGCACCAAAATCTTTGTGTCATCAACAATGACAATGCATTCTTAAATAAATGCGACAAAGGCGAAGTACTGAATATCCCTATCGCTCATGCAGATGGTAATTATTATATTGATGATGAAGGCTTTAAAAAGATCGAAGCAAATGGACAGATACTTCTTCGTTATTCTGATGATAAAGGTGAACCTGTTGTAGTTAACGGTTCTGTTACATCTATCGCTGGTGTATGTAATGAAGCTAAAAATGTATTTGGTCTTATGCCTCACCCAGAGCGTGCTCTAGAAGCAATACTCGGAAGTGAAGACGGTGTACGTATGCTAAAAGGTTTTGAAGCCTAATGCAACACTTACGTTCTGTTTGGCTCTTCATAGGACTTATATTGGCTTATACTACCCTGTTAAGCGCACAGAACGAATATAAATACAGTTACATGCCTAAAAAGGTATATGAGAACCAACTCTTCGCGGTGACGATCATCGCTCCTGGTGAAGAGGGTAAAAGTAATCCTCAGTTTACTTTTGACAGCTCAAGTGAAACTCAACCTCTTTTCAAAAAACCTCTTACTGTACAAAATGGTCCCGATAGTTTCTATACCTTCTATTTTAAAGCTTCAAATGTAGATATTCGTATTCCAAGACTGTTTATTTCATCTGAGAATGGAGAAGATTCACTTGAGTCTAAAACGATCTTTATAAAAACACTTAAACAAAGAGAAGATTTCTGTCAGGTCCTGGCTGCAGATATGAAGATAAAAAACTCTCAAGTCTCAAACTATGATGAAAAAAGTCATATCGTTACCCTCTCCATAGAAGCCTTTGAAGCAAACCTAGAAGACATGCAGTTAAACAACGTACAAGAAGCTGGTGTTGAGAATTTAAACCGTAATAATGCTAAAGTAGAAGCAGAATTTTATGTGGTCCTCCCTCTAGAAGAAAAATTACTCAAATTTACCTATTTTAACACGATCAAGAAACAGTATGTTTTTTTAGAAGTTCCCGTCGTGGTTGCTGATGCTTCAGTGACGACACAGTCTGATTTAAATCCTAAAGAAGACAGTTTTGAAAAACTAAAAAAATATACGTTAATGTCTTTGGTTGGTTTCTTTCTGATCATGTTTTTATTTAGAAGAGATTTCTTTTATCTGGTTTTTGGTGCTGTATCTTTTATCACCCTCTTAACTCTTTATATACCACATCAAAAGATATGTGTTAAACAAGGTGCATCACTCTATATTTTACCCACACAAACAAGTACTGTCAGTACAAAGATAGATCAAAAGCTTGACACTATGCTTCTGGGCGAACGTCAAGGCTTTAAAAAGGTTGAATACAAAGAAGGAATCATAGGATGGGTAAAAAATGAAGATCTTTGCGACAATTAGATTTTACTGGGGTGCATTTATCATCTCATTCAATACCGCTGTCTTTATGATACCTGCATTGATGTTATTTGGGAAGTACAAAAGTACTATTGTTCATCACATTAACCGCTTGACACTCTTTATGATGGGTGGCAAATTGGCTCAAGAAGGTACCATGGATACGAATGCAGACATGTATGTCATGAACCACCAGGGCATTGTAGACATCATCGGACTTGAAGCACTACAGAACAACCATTTACGCTGGGTTGCAAAGAAAGAGCTTTTCGAAGCACCATGGTTTGGTAATCTTTTGCGACATGGAGAGATGATCTCACTCGACCGTCAAAATAAAGCAGGTCTGATAAAGCTCATTAAAGATGTCAAAAGATCCAAGGAAGTTTACCATCGTCCTGTAGCGATATTTCCAGAAGGTACAAGAACAGACAAGCAACCCCTGCTTCCTTTCAAGAAAGGATCAAAGATCATCGCTGAAAAGTTAGAACTACGTGTACAACCCATAGTCATAACAGGCAGTAAATGGGTCTTAAATGAACATATTAGAACAGGTCATAGCGGTACAGTAAAATATGCATTTTTACCTAGCTTTTCTGTAAAAAATGATGATGAAAACTGGTTTGAAACACTAAGAATAAATATGCAAAAGGTGATAGATGATGAGTTTAACAACAATCATTGCAGTCGCTAGTGGTGGTGCCATAGGTGCAACACTGAGACTGCTGATCAATGGATTTACAAATAAACATTTTGTCCATGCACTTCCATTGGGTACACTTGCAGTGAATCTCATAGGTAGCCTTATTATAGGTATGCTTTTTGCCTATTTTCATTTCAATACATCGCTCTCTCCACAACTTAAAACATTTTTGGTTACGGGAATTCTTGGTGCATTGACAACTTACTCTACCTTTGCCATAGAGAGTTTCTTTTTACTTGAATCAGGACACTATGCACATGCTTTTGCCAATATGGCACTTAACCTTTTTGGTACCATACTCCTCGCAGGGATCGGGTACTTATTTATCATGCAAATCACAAAATAACAGGAAAAACATTGTCAACATTAAACCAAGAGATAGAAAAACATATTAAAAAGCTTGTAAACCCTCTTAAAGAGCCTGAAGAGCTACTCGAAGTACTCAAGGTCAAACTTACTAAAAAAGAGTTAAAACTCTTAAAATCATGGGCAGATGAAACCCCTGCAGAAGAATTACGTACTCAACTCAACCTAGATGAAGAACGTTACGGTGAACTTTCAACAAAACTTATTAAGAAATTAAATCAAGAGAGAATTAAACAGGCGATGTGTATCTAACCTGTATCTTACGATACGATCATGAACACAGAGCAGAAGTTATAAAACATGTGCAGGAAGATACTAGGTGCTATGTTATTATACTGATCTTTAAAGTAACCAAATATCAAAGACGGTATAAAGACCAATAGTGCCCAAACAGGTGTATGATGTACAAAATGCATCAAAACAAAAAGGACTGATGTCAGTATGTTAGCCACAGTCAAAAATAAAAAAGAAGGATATTGTTTCGTTTTTGAAGCAATATACTCTTGAATCACTCCACGAAAAGCCAACTCCTCAATCACTGGATAAAAGATAATAAGAAAAAAAAGAGATTTTG
>CAKZWP010000141.1:0-2649 GCA_937921845.1 uncultured Sulfurovum sp. | reverse complement strand
CCTGATTTAGAACAGGCAATATTAAATTGTTCATTATTATTTAAAAGTCTAATTAATACTTTTAGTCTAGTTTGTTCAGATATATTATTTATTGACATATTTTCTCCTTGTGTTTTAATGTAATTGGTTGCGGAAGATGGATTTGAACCACCGACCTTTGGGTTATGAGCCCAACGAGCTACCAGACTGCTCTATTCCGCGATAATAAATATTTAAAATGAATATTTAAGTAAGTTTGATTAAATTATAGAATTAGGTTAGGAAGGCTACAAGATAGATTTTCAGTATATCCATATAAACTTAACTAAGAATAAATATGTACATATGAGAAGGCTTTTTAGACTTAAAACATAAAGTGGTATGTAATATCAAGTGTTTTGCTTTCTACCCACAAATGTAGGGTGCTGCTCCCCTATTACGTCCAAAGTGAGAGAAAATGCCGTTAAGATAATTTCAACACTCTATCATCCTTAAAAACCTTATAAAATAATGTATTTTATAAGGTTTTCTGCTTTCTAGCAGTTAGTTACTTCTTAAAGACATTTCCCAACATACCTTTAATGGCACCCTGCAAGTCTGCAGGGTAGATCACGAATTTTGAGTTATCGCTCTTACTGATCTGTTCTAGAGAATTAATATATCTGTCTCCGAGTAAGAACATGGCAGGAAGTTCTTTGTCCTGGATGTTATCAGAGATGAGTCTGATGGCTTCTGCTGAGGCATTGGCAAGCGCTATCTGTGCTTGTGCTTCTCTTTTGGCAGCTTCAAGTTTACCGTCCGCCTCTAAGATGGCAGCATTTTTGTTACCCTCCGCCGTGGTCTCAATAGCACGTCGTTCTCTCTCGGCTGCAGCTTGTCTCTCCATAGAGTCTTGCATAGAAGCCGAAGGAGAAATGTCCTGTATCTCTACAGATTTCACCGTTACACCCCAGTCAGCCACATCATCTACGATCTGATCTTTGAGTCTTGTCTTGATAATCTCACGGTTTGAGAGTGCTTCATCAAGGCTCATTTCACCTAAAATAGAACGCAGTGTCGTCATCACTAATTGTTGGATAGCCAGTCTGAAATCTTCAATCCCGTAGAGTGCATCACGTGGGTTGGTCACACGTATAAATGTGACGGCATTGGTGAGGATAACGGCATTATCTCTGGTGATCACCTCTTGTTGAGGAATGTCCAAAATGATATCTCTTGTGGTAATACGCTGACGAATCGCTTCAATGTATGGCACGATGATGTTGAGTCCTGGGCTGAGCGTACGAGAAAATTTACCCAGTCTCTCTACGACCCACTCTTCACCCTGTGGAACGATATTGATACCTTTATAGAGGGTAACGATGAGACCAATGGCTAAAATGATGACGATATTTAATGCTTCCATAATGAATTCCTTAAGATGTTATAGGTTCAACTTCTATGAGCTGTCCATTGATTTGTACGATCTGTACACGTGTTCCTTTGTCTATATCTACTTTAGAGATGGCATGCCAAGAGGTGTTGCCAAGTACAGGTGTGTCAAACGTGACTTTTCCTCTACTGTGGGGTTGTATGTCTTCCATTACTATACCTAGAGTGTCGAGTCTATAGTTTGACTGTCCACTATCGGTAATAGGGTTCTCTCTAAACCATTTAAACCAAGCAGCGATAGCAAGTATGGAAAGTATCATCCAAATAGTGAGTTCTACCGTAAAAGACAGACCCAAATATATGTCCAGCACACCAACGATAATCGCAGCAACACCGAGTCCAAGAATGAAAAATGTACCCATAGTCATATCTAAAATAAGTAAGCCAATACCAAAGACAATCCAGTGCCACCATAAAATAGTCTCATTGAGAAATTCAATCAAAGTCACTCCCTTTTTTGTATGAATATTTATTATATCATAAAAAATAATTGTAGGTAAAATTTAGAATAATAAGTATTATTTGGGTATAATCGCGAAAATTTTCGTACTTCGTACATCAAGGATAATAAATGTCAACTTTAAATGTATATTATGACAAAGATTGTGATATCAACATCATCAAGTCAAAAACAGTAGCAATGATCGGTTTCGGTTCACAAGGGCACGCACACGCAGAAAACCTTAGAGATTCAGGTGTAAATGTTGTTATTGGTGCAAGAGAAGATGGTTCTTCTTGGAAAAAAGCTACGGCTAAAAACTTTGAAGTACTTTCTGTTGCTGATGCTACAGCAAAAGCTGATGTAGTTATGATCCTTCTTCCAGATGAAAATCAAGCAGAAATTTACACTAATGAAATCGAACCAAACCTTAAAGAAGGTGCTACTATTGCATTTGGACATGGATTTAACATCCACTATGGAAGAATTTCTCCAAGAGCAGATGTTAACGTTACAATGATCGCTCCTAAAGCACCAGGTCACACTGTTCGTTCTGAATTTGTAAGAGGTGGTGGTATTCCAGATCTTATCGCTGTAGGACAAAACCCATCTGGTACAACTAAAGAGCTTGCTCTTTCTTATGCATCAGCTATTGGTGGTGGTAGAACTGCGATCATTGAAACAACTTTCAAAGATGAAACTGAAACTGACCTTTTTGGTGAGCAAGCAGTACTTTGTGGTGGAGCTGCTTCACTTGTACAAGCTGGTTTCGAAACTTTAACAGAAGCTGGTTATGCTCC
>CAKZWP010000140.1:0-2608 GCA_937921845.1 uncultured Sulfurovum sp. | reverse complement strand
AAATCTTCTTTTATCTGTGTGGATATCGTATGATGATAAGAGGCATTCATACCAGACATTTTACGTATGGCAGCACGTACAAACATTTCATAATTCACCATAGAGGCAAGAGGGTTTCCAGGCAGGTTGATCACAACGGTTTCTCCAATCGTTCCAAAAGCTGTAGGTTTTCCTGGCTTGATATCTACTTTATCGAAGTGTAGCTCCATCCCTAAGTTTGTAAAAGCCTCTTTGGTGAAATCTCTGTCCCCCATACTGATACCGCCAGATGTAATGATGATATCAGCATTCAATGCAGATTTGATAGCAGATGTCAAAGAATCCATAGTATCACCAGAGCTACCTATGTATTGTACTTCACAGCCCAGCTCTTTGGCGCGTGCCAGGAACATAGGTGTATTTGAATTATAGAGTTGATGCTGTGATATCTTCTCGAAGTGTGGGCGCAGTTCATCTCCTGTACCGAATACAGCAACTTTGATTTTACGTGTCACCCGTAGATGTGTCACCCCTTGGCTGGCAAGTAGGGCTATGCTGTATGCAGTGACCTTCTCTCCTTTATGCAGGTAAATAGCACCACGCTTGATGTCTTCACCCGCATGTCTTATATGTCCATCTTTTTGTATCTCTTTTGGCAGGGTGATCTGTGTCCCATTTACAGTCACATTCTCTATGGGTATGACTGCTTCACAGCCATTTGGGATAGGTGCACCTGTCATGATCTTAATGGCTTTTGTAGCCTGAAGTGTCATCTTCGGATCATCTCCGGCATAGATAACATCTGTACCTTCCACCGTGCTGTTAGCATCAGCACATTTCACAGCATAGCCATCCATAGCAGAGTTGTCAAAACGCGGCAGATCAAATGTAGCGATTGAGTCTTCACTCATGACACGTCCTAATGCCATCTCTATAGGTAGTATTTCAGAGCTCACTACGGAGCTGTTTTTATATATAATATCAAGCGCTTGAGTGATAGAAACAGGCATTTTTAACCTTTAAAATTAAGTTATGATGATTATAACAAAATAGGGTATAATCCACTTTTAAACAAATCAAAATTACAGGAAATTAATATGTTAGAAGAGATGTTGGCAGTACATAGTATTTTAGTGAAAGTCTTTTTAGGTTTTTTAGTTGGAGGATTATTTATCCCTATGATGACAGCAAAAAATCCATTGGGATTCAGAAAAGCAAGTTTTATCTATACAATGATATTTCAAGCGCTTGCTACGATGATAGCATTTGCAGGTATTGTAGCTGTTTTCACCGGTGACTTAGGATGGTCATTGAGCACTATAATCATGGTTGTGGTTTGGGCTGTATTGATGTATATAGAGATCAAAAAGTATAAGCTTATTAAAATAGCCAATTTGCAAAATGCTGATGCGCATAAGTTGCTCAAAGGTTCATTTTTGAAAATATCTTCGGTGCAGATTTTACTTGTTGTGGTCATGGTGCTACTGATGGTACTTAAGGTTAAAGGTGTGATAGCACTGTAATCATGTTATATCTTTATCATAAAGAGGCAGGTCAGCCTCAGCTTACACTGCTTGGAGACGAGCATCGTTACATTTTCAAAGTACGCAGACATAAGGTAGATGATACCCTGCATCTTCGTAACCTTGAAGATGGACTTCTTCATCGTTATCTTATTACCTATATAGACAAACGCTCTGTCAACCTTGAACTGCAGGAGAGTCAAACACTTGAGATTAAAGCAAAAGTACCACTGCATATAGGTTGGTGTGTCATTGACCCTAAAAGCATTGAAAAAGTACTTCCGTCACTTAATGAAATGGGTGTAGCAAAGATCACTTTTATCTACTGTGCCCGTTCACAAAAAAGTTTCAAGCCGGACTTCAAACGTTGGGAAAAGATACTTTTAAACTCTTCTCAGCAGTCCGGACGAAGTGTGATGATGCAGTTGGATATGGCTGAGAGCCTTGAAGCGTTTATCGCTGAAAATCCTCAAAGTTATCTTCTGAACTTCTCAGCACAAACACTTTCATCACAGACCAGTCTCGATACGATCGTGGTAGGGTGTGAAGGGGGAGTGACCGAAGATGAGGTAGCGCTTTTTGCACCTTCTAGAGTGATAGGATTTGATACGCCTTTAGTGCTCAAAAGTGAGAGTGCTGTGTGTGCAGTAGCTGCAAAAATACTACTCTAAATTCAGTATGGTCATTTTTTCATTTTATTTTAAAAATAAGGTAAAAATAAACCACGTACAGTAAAATCCAGATACTATTTTTAGATATTCAAGTGACAAAGGAAATTTTTTGAACTTACAAAGTTTTTTATGGGAATATGGGGCAAAAGTCCCCGGATACGATGTTAGAGTCATCAACGAAAGAGAAGCAAGAGCAGCGGCAGGGATACTCGGAATGCTGGGAATGATCGTGATCTTTGTTGGTATAGGTTTTAACCATACTATAGTAGCAAGAGTCTATCTGGCATTTTTGTTTCTTGATTTTACGGCAAGAGTAATAAGTCCGAACTATTCTCCCTCTTTACTTTTGGGAAAATTTTTCGTACGAAATCAAAAACCTGAATATGTAAGCGGATTGCAAAAACGTTTTGCATGGACAATGGGCTGGTTTATCTC
>CAKZWP010000139.1:0-13357 GCA_937921845.1 uncultured Sulfurovum sp. | reverse complement strand
TCATTATTCTTAATATCGTAAGAGGTGTTTTTTGAAATTTCTATCAACTCTTTAGATTCATAGTAAAAAGCACGTTTAATGAGTGTCTCCACACGTATATGCAGTTCTTTAAGTGCAAAAGGTTTGCGTATGTAGTCATCACAACCACTGTCAAAACCTTTCTCGAGGTCATCTACCGAGTCTAAGGAAGTAATGAAAATAGCGGGTGCTACCACATCACTCTCTCTAGCCTCTTTTAAAAGATCAAAACCATTAATACCAGGCGTATTGACATCTAAAAGTAGCAGGTCATACTTACTCTCATACAGTTTCTCTTGTGCTTCATATCCATCATAGACACTTACCACATCATACCCTTGCTCTTCCAGGAACTCTGTGACCGTATCATTCAGATTGGCATCATCTTCCAATAATAATATTTTACTCATCTACAGAGACTGCCTAACCCAGCTTTGTAATCTACTTGCATCCAGTGCACCACTAACTCTATCAGCCTCTTTACCATTTTTAAACACGATAAGTGTTGGTATGCTTTGTATACCATACTGAGCGCCTAAAGCTTGCTGTTCGTCTGTATTGACCTTTACAAACTGTGCTTGAAGTGGCATCGCCAAAGCAGCTTCTTCAAAAGCAGGAGCCATCTGTAAACAAGGACCACACCAAGGTGCCCAAAAGTCTACGACCACAGGAATATCAGAATTCGCTATAAAGGTACCCAGTTTGTCTGCATCAACAGAAACAGGCTTACTATCAAGTAAAGAGTTCTTACACTCGCCACAGTTTGCTTTAGCATAAGACTCTTTTTTAGGTATGCGGTTTACTTTGAGACAATGTGGACATACAACATTAACATTCATAAAATAACTCCATAATTGGATTTGTTTTTAATTTACTAAATATTATATTGAATTAAGCTGTAATACTAAATTAAATAGAACTATTTTATCAAGCCCTATAACCCTTATATAGATGTGGATTAATGGGAACCGATCTGTACAATAACACGGTTATTGTCCTTTATTTAGAATCAAGTAATTCTTTGAGTGCTGAACCATTTGATGCTGCTGGAGGAGACATCCCAAGAAAAGCAGCGATAGATGGAGAAACATCGACCGGATGAACAAGGCGATGTATACGCTGAGGACTTATACCTGGAGCTGAAAAGATAATCGGTACATGTGTATCATATCTCCAAGGAGAACCGTGCATCGCGGCTACAGGTCCTTTATCAAACAAGAACCAATAAGGCTGTTGCATAATATAAATATCTCCCGAACGCGAATTGTTATGATTACGTTCTACCTGTTTATACAAAGGATCATCTCCTAGTAATGGTAGATTATGAGTCGACACTGCCTGTTCGATTCCTTCCATTTCACTCAGTCTATTTGCAATTTCCAGTTCCACTTTAGATAAATCCAACTGTTTTGCTGCTATCTTTTCTTTATCTAGATAGATGTAAGGTCGGAAGAAAAAACGTACTACCTTATCTATACCCAGTTTTTCACCGGCCTTATTTGCCAGTTCAACTATCTTATCAGGATCGAGACGTCCTACAGTGTAACCCAGTTCAGACATATATTCAGGCATATCAGCCATTCCGTGATCTGAAGAAAATACGATCAGGACATGATCAAGCCCTACATTTTTATCGACAAAACGAAACAGATCTTCTAGCGTTCGGTCCAATTGTCGTACGGTCTCTTCATTCTCCAGACTTGATGGTCCAAAAAAATGATTGACTGCATCGACTGAGGAAAAACTAATTGAAAGATAATCTGGGATGTCATCTTTACCAAGTTCTTCATTTTTGATCAGATCTTTAGAAAAATCAAGTAGTAGTTGGTCTCCAACATGACTGGCTAACAATTGAACGTAAAGCATTTTATTATCAGCAGCACCATATTGATGTGGAAAAGTTCGGCCAAATCCTTTCAGATCAGCTTCATAGACACGATCATCCTGATCTGCTAGAACGTAGGAAGATCTATTGAAGGCAAGATCCCATTTTGTTCCAGCATATTTTTCCGCTTTACGCTGTCCGTTCCAAGCTTTTGTCCAATCGGGATACTTGTCATAGTAATAGAGACTACTTACAAAGTCTCCGTTATTTGTTGAGTACCAGAATGCCTTACCTGTCTTTCCAGCCATTGCTACAGCACTGCGGTCTTTTCCTGAAACACCAAAGATCTTTGATTTTCCACTGAAGAAAGCAGACAGACCATCTGCAAATGTCGGTGCCAAGAGTGCACGGGGTGAACGGCCATCTGTTCGAGCTTTTTTCTGTGCAGGGTCGACCTGTTCTCCTTTTATAGTATGTTCTCGTGTTGCTAGTATGGGAGAATCGGGGTCTTCAATATTATAGGCAAGTTCACCTGTCTCTGCATCAAGCCAGACATTACCGACCATACCGTGCTGCGCAGGAAATGCTCCTGTAGCTAAAGTTGCATGACCTACGATAGTCTCAGTATTTGCGTGCTGATAATGAGCATTTTCATAAAATGCGCCTTTGTTCATCAAATACTTCAAACCACCTTCAGCAAAACCTGACTTGTAACGATGAAGCAAGTCAGTACGAAATCCATCAACTGTAACCTGTAAAACAAGTTTAATGTCCTTTGAATTGCTTGTACCTGCAAATAATAAACTGCTGGCCAAAAGGCTAGCCAGCAGAGAAATAAAAGTAAATTTTAATCCATATTTCATAAACTTTCCTTCTTCTTTTATTTCCTATGTTTTTGGAAGCCCTCGTAAAAAGATGTCACGAAGCTTTATAGTTTCAGGTCTGAGGTTCTCAATACCTTCATATGGTATACCATGTACAGCCGGTCTGTCTGGATACTTTGTCTTAAGTGCCATATGATGCTTGACCATACCTGAAAACTGACCTCCTGACCATGGACCGTATTTTATCCCGAAATTTATTCTGCTTTACTCTATCAAGACTCTATTTTATACCACTCTTTTTCATTTGATCTAAACGGTCAGAGAAACGATTAGCCCAAGTGTCTAAGGCTGGTTTTAAGTGTTTCATATCAAGGTCTTTCTCTTGAACGTTAACCTTTTCTCCTGCTTCAGAGTCCAATACTTTAGCCAAAATCTTACCGGTGCTTGCATCACTCACCCGTAGTTCCATCGCTACAATAGCATTCTTATCGATCGCTCCACTTGCTCGTGCAGCTTGGCTAACAACAAGAGCTACAGGGACATACTGATAACCTTTTCTTTCGTCATGAACAGCCTCTACTGCTGTAAGAGCGAATTCTATCTTAAGTGTTTTCTCTTGTGGCGCTGTTACTAAATTAAAATTAGGGTTTTTGTCGAGTTTATTTTTTACCCTTTGCGTCAAGTACGTTGATGCTTCTTTTAATAAGCCCTCATTCGCTTTGATCTGCTCATTATTTGCAAAGATACGAACAGGTTCGACCATCACATTCTCATAATTAGAAACATCTGTACCAGGGGCAACATACAATTTTGATTTAGGCAAATAGGGACTTGGCTTAAGTGTACTATAGTCTTCTAAAAAGCCTGAATATTGAGGTTGCGTACTAGAACATCCTCCTAAAAAGATAAGAGCTACTGTAGTAAATAAAGTTTTTGTCATTAAAGTTTTTGTCATTTTGGATCCTTTTTTGAATTTATTTTGCATCCCTGGGGATGTTGTCTAAGAATTTTTCATACTAAAAAACTAAAAATTAAAACCTGACTGTCATCACGATTTAAAATTAAGTTTAAACCAAAACTCATGTCTTTCTCCTTTCGCTTTCATTTCCTATTTTTTCGGTAGTCCCAGCTTAAAAACCTCTAAGATCTTTTTAGTTTCAGGTCTAAGGTTTTCAATCCCGCCATAAGGAATACCGTATGTCGGTGGTCTGTCTGTATACTTCATTTTAAATGCCATATGACGTTTTACCATACCGACAAACTGACCACCGGCCCATGGACCGTATTTTATACTTTCAGCCGGACGTTCTTCTCTCGGATCACGATACAGATCAAATATTTGCGCTGCGATCGGATTTGCCCCCGGAGGAGGAAGGTGCATTTTGTATTTGTTTTTAACAACTGATTTAAGTTGGGTACCCTCATAGATATGAACATAATCTCTACGTCCGTGTGTCTCTCCTAAAAGTAAGATACCCGTTTGATCAACACCGTCAATCACTCTATCTCTTGGAATTTCATTCGTTGCTTGTCCAATACGCGCCAATGTTGTAAAGAGATCAGATACGTGAAAGATGTCTTCTGCTGAGCTTCCCGGTTCGATCATACCTTTCCATTTTACCCAAGCGTTCACACGAACACCACCTTCAAGGTGATCTGATTTACCCCCACGATAGATACGGTCTGACTGTCCAGTTGGACCAGCATATTGCATAAATGGTCCATTATCGCCCATAAGAATGATGATAGTGTTTTCTGCAATACCCAGTTTATCTACTTCTGCAACGATCTCTCCGATCCAATCATCCATTTCAACCAAGATATCAGCCATAGTTCCACCGTTTAAAGTGTTGTATTTACTGTTATTTTCTTGTACAAAAGAGAGTGGAAAAAGCGGCCAGTAATTTAAAAAGAACGGCTTGTCTTGTTTTGCTAGTTTACGCAATTGAGAAAGGGCATTTCTTTGATAACGCTCATTCATCTCTCTATATTTCTTTTGTGTCCATGCTTCACCGGCTTCCATTTCAACTTCATAAAGTTTTCCATCTTTAAGTTCAACACCCGTTACCATATGAGCCGGATCAGGTGTAAAAAGTTTATCGAGTGTGAATGTCTGTTCTGCTCTATTTACATCAACACCGCGAATGATGTCCGCATCTTCCATATCTCTACCCATAATAGCAAGCTGACCTTGCTGGTGAATAGGAAATTCTGCCTCCATAAAACCTTGATTACTTGCATAAGCCTGTTCAATATCACCTAAATGCCATTTCCCAACATGTGAAGTGTAGTATCCAGAATCACGTAACACTTCAGCAATGGTGACTTCTTCCGCTGGTAAACCGTCACCTGCTATAGTTGCCTTTGCCTCTGTTACACCTGTACGAATTGGATAACGTCCCGTCATCATAGCAACACGTGTTGGTGTACATGAAGGCTCCGTATACATACGATTCAAAGCCATTCCCTCTTTTGCAAGGGCCGACATATTAGGTGTTTTATATCCACGGATAACACTCAATTCATCCATACCGACCTCACCAAAACCTACATCATCAAGAAGTATATAGATAATATTGGGTGCTTTCCCTCCCATTTTTTTTCTATACTCCGCAAGCTTTTGATCTATTTTTTTATCATCAGCTTTCCACTGTTGCCCATTTTGGGCTTCCAAAATTTTATACTCTGCATCATGTATAATAGGAGCTTGAGCAAACAGACCGAATGTCGATACCAGTGTTCCAAGAATAATTTTTTTCATGTTTTTTCCCTTATTGATCTAGATTAGTTCATAGAGCGTCAATTAATTCATATATTACATTTCAAATATAATCTTTTTTTTCTTACATTAAGATAATTAATATTTATAATATAAATATATATTTTAATATAATATATTTGTGTGCAGTATGTGTGGAATAAATATTTTATGAGTACTAGATTGATATTGAAAAGCAATTGGAAAGTTTCACTCAGATGCCCTGGGAAGAATGAGTCATCATAGTTGATTTCATTATTAATTTTAGTGTCTAACTTATTCTTTCTTTATAATTAAGCTATGATAAAAAATAAAATACATACATGAAATAGGATAAAAAAATGGCAAAACAAGAACTTATACTCGGTGGCGGATGTTTCTGGTGTACTGAAGCAGTATTTGAATTACTTAAAGGGGTAAGTGATGTAGAGAGTGGTTATGCAAACGGGCATACGCTTAATCCTACTTACAGAGATATCTGTACTGGAGATACAGGACACGCAGAAGTGATCAAGATCACATACGATGACAGCGTCATCACTTCTGATACTCTACTGGACATCTTTTTTGTAGTACATAACCCTACTACACTCAACCAGCAAGGTGCAGATAGAGGTACACAATACAGATCGACTATCCTCTATACAGATGAAGAGACCAAAGAGGCTGCTGAGGCTGCACTGGAAGCAGCACAAAAAGACTACAAAGACCCCATAGTCACGACCATAGAACCTTTAGAGTGCTACTATACTGCAGAAGCCTACCATCAAGACTACTACCGTCAAAACTCTATGCAGGGGTATTGTATGGCTGTGATTCCACCTAAGTTGGCAAAACTGAAAGCGAAGTTTGGCAAAGAGATGGCGTAGTTACTTGTCACTTAGAGGATTGTCACTGCGGTTTTTGACTTTTCTCTCCTGTTCTTCACTCACATTCGGTGTGGAGAACTCTACTTGCCCAGCGATGATGCATCCTTTACATCCTGGCTCACAGTGATGATGGAGTTTTAAACACCACTCTTTATCATCACCTTTTGTACCCATAAACTGACATCCCCAACCGCTACTCATGTTGTACTCCTAATATCGAATCTCAAAACCATCAGTTGTAAATTCTGCATCATTGATGATTTCATATTGGATATCATCTACAGAACTCAATAGTGACCCTTCTTTTAATATACCCATAAAAGTATCAAAATCATCATCAAATACTTCAGCTACCACTTCTACTGTACCGTCATCAAGGTTTTGAATATATCCTTTATATTGTTTCTTCATCATAGCCTGAGAAACATACTTTCTATAAAATACACCCTGCACTTTTCCAAAGATAAGGAATTTATACCATTCCATATTCATCCTTCAGACCCTGCAAAAATTCTATAATACGCTGTTGAAAAAGTATATCTTCTGAACTGTCCATACATTCATGCAGTTGCATAATAAGCTTCATATCTATCTTTGCTGTAAAACGAGGCACTTCTCTTGTCTCTCTTTCAACCAACTGAATAAGATGCTCAAAATCCAGTCCATTGCTGGTTACAATCTTTTCATGATATTCATTGACTGTATCGATGAGAAGCTCTGCTCTTTCATGGTCATCACCATAAATGCTATGTGCTATCTCTTTAAGTTTTTGTTTCTCACATTCACACATATCACCATTTGATGAGATCATAAGTGTTAGGATTTTTGCTCTGTATTCTAAAGAACTATGATGGTGTACCAGTAACTCTCTAAACATTTTCATTATGTTACGTTTTAAAATTTTAAACAAAATCTTACCCTTATGCTTTATTAACACTATTTTAACAAAATAATACTATAGTTTTATGTTAATTACAAAAGGAATTCAATAAATGGGCAATATCGATTTAATTATCATCTTAACAACGGCCTTTTTAGGAAGTGTTGGACATTGTATCGGTATGTGTGGAGGGATCGTTGTTGCATACTCTTCTACAAAAATAGATCAAAAAACTTCTTATCTACAACAAACATCTGCCCACCTAGCCTACAACTTTGGTCGTGTGACAACGTACGCTATTTTGGGTGGTGCATTTGGTTATGTGGGTCAAGTAGTCGCATTTACGCCTACGACCAAAGGGGTACTTTTTCTCATCACCGGTATATTGATGATACTCGCAGGTCTTTCACTCATAGGAAATCTCAAATTTCTAAACTCCGCTGAATGGTCTGTTTCCAAATATGCCTGGTATCAAAACAGCTTTAGAGCATTGATGTCAAATAAATCTTATCTCAGTTTTTATCTTTTAGGATTGCTCAATGGTATCATCCCTTGTGGACTTGTCTACTCTTTTGCGATTTTTGCAGCAAGTACAGCTGATCCTCTTGCTGGTGCTTTGGTGATGGCAACCTTTGGACTGGCGACTATCCCTGCACTTTTCTTTTTGGGATTTCTTACAAAATTCTTACAAAAAGGTTCCCTGCGCGGTACGATGATGAAGCTTGCTGCCATGCTTGTCATTCTCTATGGGGGGATCACTCTCTATAAAGGTTACAATTTCGTAGCACACCCACAAATGATGAAAGAGAGAATGGATAAAATGCATGAAGGAAGTACGGATGGTACACTTACAGGACAATTTAACGGTATGAAATGTGCCCCTGGGAAATGTGGCTGACACAATCTTTTATTTACCTTATTTCATATGCTTATCATCTCAATAAAAAGACAAATGAAAACCTCTTTTATCATAACCCGATAATTTATAAAACTGAAGATTTGATCACCATCAATTTCTCTTTACTCATCTCTTCCATTGAATAAGAGATGCCGCCTAGACCCAACCCAGAAGCTTTAGCTCCACCAAACGGCATCCAATCAACCCTGAATGCCGTATGGTCATTCACCATGACAGTAGTGCCGTTGAGACGCTTAACCGCCAGCAAAGCTGTGTCAATATTTTTAGTAAATACTGCTGCCTGAAAAGAGTATTCTAGACTATTGGCTTCTTTAAAAGCATCTTCAATATCACTATAGGGGTAAATACAGACAACCGGACCAAAAACTTCTGAGGTATTCACCTTGGCATTACGCGGTGGATTTAAAAGTACCGTTGGTTCAAAACAGCTTTCAGAAATACGTTTACCGCCACAAAGTACTTTTGCTCCTCCTGCAATCGCTTCATTCACCCATGATTCTACCCTATTGACTTCATTGTGAGAAATAAGTGGTCCTACTTCTGTTTTGGGATCCAGAGGATCACCCACAATAAGTTTTTGCGCTGTCTCTGCCAATCTGGAACTAACTTCATCACAAATAGATTCATGAACATAAATACGTTGTACAGAGACACAGACCTGTCCCGCATGGTAAAACCCACCCTTGCTCAATGAAGGGATCAGTTCTTCCATATCAGCATCGGCTTCGACGATAACAGGTGCTACACCGCCATGTTCAAGACCCACACGGGTACCTGGAGAGACTTGTGAGTTAAGATACCAGCCAACAGCACCTGAACCAATAAAGGTCAAATAGTCAATCTTGGGATTCGTAGCAAGATGCTGCGCTACTTCTCTATGGCATACGACCACTTGACACCACGCTTTAGGTAAGCCTGCTTCATATAAAATCTCTACAAAATTAATAGCAGACATAGGTGTTGTCTCAGATGGCTTGATAATCACAGGTGATCCAACTGCAATTGCAGGGACCGTTTGATGTACAGCAAGATTTAACGGATGGTTAAATGCTGAAATAGCGGCAACCACACCAATAGGCTCTTTCATAGTGTATGCTATGCGATTGGCAGAACTAGCGGTATGTCCCATGGCTATCTCTTTCCCCTCAAAAACACCCATATGTTCAATAGCAAGTTTTACACCATTGATGGCACGTTCCACTTCAACCTTTGAATCCATATAGGGCTTACCTCCCTCACTGGCTGCAATGAGTGTGAGTTCTTCTATGCGGCTACTCATGATCAGGGCCGTTTTTTCTAAAATAGCGATCCGTTCATATTTGGGCAACCACATCTCCTGATTTTCATACACTTCACGGGCAAGGTCTAAAGCAAGATCAATATCTGTCTCATTTGAAAGTGCTATCTCTCCCAATACTTTTCCATCAAATGGTGACACTATTCTAATGCTGTTCATACTATCCACTCCTAAAATTATTTATCGGTTCAATGGTTTAAAACTTATACCAAACAGGTCTTATTTTTGAGTAACTCATTTAAAATTTCATGATTTAAACTATAATCTACTGCCAGATCTATCAAATGTACACCTTTAGTGTCCATCACATGGTCTAAAATAACTCCAAAGTCATCACAGGAAGTCGGTCTATACCCCATGGCACCATACGCTTGGGCATATTGGACAAAGTCAGGATTTTTATAGTCCAATCCAAAATTTTCAAACCCCATGCCCTCCTGTTTCCATTTGATCATACCATAGGCATTGTCATTTAAAATGATGACAACAAGATCTAACTCTAGTCGTACTGCCGTTTCCAACTCTTGCGAATTCATCATAAAACCGCCATCGCCGCAAACGGATATCACTTTTTTGTCCGGATGAACGATTTTTGCAGCCATTGCAGAAGCAAGACCAGCACCCATAGTGGCCAATGCATTATCTAGCAGCAGAGTATTTGGCATAAAACATTTATAATTACGTGCGAACCATATTTTATAGATACCATTGTCCAAAGTTAAAATCCCATCTTTTGGCAAAACATCTCTAATGTCCTTAAGGGCTCTTTGAGGTAAAATGGGAAATCTTTCATCTTTAAAATATTTCACTATATGCGCTTGTGATTCATCACTAACGCGCATATAGTATGAAAAGTCCCAGTGTTCCTGTTTGTTGGCAAGAAGTGTCAAAGCTTTTAAATTACAAGCAATATCGCCGATAACATCAAGCTGTGGGAAATAGGTAGCATCAACAGCAGAAGGTAAAAAATTAATATGCATGACTTTTGTTCCTCCTTCATGCATGAAAAATGGCGGCTTCTCGATAATATCATGCCCCACATTGATGATCAAGTCGGCTCTTTCTATCGCACAATGAAGGTAATCATTATCTGAAAGTGCAGCCGTTCCAAGGTATAAAGGATGAAACTCATCTACCACACCTTTTCCCATTTGGGTCACAAAAAATGGAATACCAAGTTTATCTATAAAGTCTTTCATGGCTGATCCAATTCGCGAACGGTTTGCACCAGCTCCTATTAAGACCAATGGCATTTTTGCCTGGTATAACATATCTATAGCATTTTGTAAACCTTCATCCCTGGCAATCGGATAACGTGGGCTGTGTACAGGAAACAGATGTTCATCCACTTCCTCTCTTGCAATATCTTCAGGCAGTTCAATATGTACTGCTCCAGGTCTCTCTTGTAACGCTATTTTAAAACTCTCACGTACCATCGCAGCTATGTTATTGGCATTCACCACTTGTTTGGAATATTGTGTAATAGGTTTCATCATGTGCACAACGTCTATGATCTGAAAACGCCCCTGTTTACTTTTTTTGATCGGTTTTTGTCCTGTGATCATCAGCATAGGCATACCGCCTAAATTTGCATAGGCTCCGGGTGTCACAAGATTTGTAGCACCGGGTCCCAGTGTTGACAGACAAACACCAACCTTCCCTGTTAAGCGACCATAAGTAGCAGCCATAAAACCTGCTCCTTGCTCATGTCGTGTTAAAATAAGTTTGATACTGGAGTTTCGTAAAGAGTTTAATAAATCAAGGTTTTCTTCCCCTGGAATACCAAAGATATACTCTACACCTTCATTTTCCAAAGCTTTTATAAATAGATCCGATGCTTTCATTTAGTATTATCCTTTTTATTTTCACAATTAAACATTTCATTTTTCTACAGCATATTAAGCAAAAGTAATGTCACTGTAATACGCTCACCAAAATGTGTAAAATACGTATTCATTCCTATTTACTAATAGTTAAAGGTCTACTTGGGACAGTATAAAGTTAATGTGTGTATTAAGTGTGGATTATATATTCTCCTACATCTGCCAAAGTTGACTTCATCAAGAAATGTAGAGGATGAAAACCTTATAAAGTTATATATTTTATAAGGTTTTCAAAACAGCTAGTCATCTTCATGCTTAAGAACTACAAATATATAAAAAGTTGATGATTTATACTAGAGATAGAGAAGATCTAAGACGCAATACAAAAAGAAACTTGCTTAGAACTTTTGTTTTTGTATTACACTGGAGCGAGAATAAGTAAATTGCAAACACTTCAAATCAAAGACGTTAAACATTTACTTGAAAGAGGAGAATTTTTTCTTTTTACTCAAAAAACAGATTCTCAAAAAAAATATATTTGTTAGCGCCTTTAACATAGGCGCAGTTTATCTGCGTCCTATTCCTAAATTTATTATAGCGAGTCTCATTCCTAATTCGGCTCCCTGAAAGGGATTTTGCTTAGAATTGGCTCAATGTTGGTGCCGTGTTTAGTATTGAACCTTTCCACAACCTCATTGGTAACCGCGCTAGTTTCCTTTTCAAGACCAGTAAAGCTAAATGGGTCCCACTGATAATTCTTTCCATCACTAGTTGGTGGCTTGGCTGGCACTTGTGCTGGCGGAGGAAAGCTCTCAGGATTGGGTACTGCCATACGGGTTGTTATGTTGTCTTTAGTAACATTCCAAACCATAAAATCTATACCAAGATTTAACGGGCCATCATACTGGCTGCGGATCTCGCGTTCGACCAGCGCCGCGGTGTCAAAATCGTTTTGGAAGTGAGAGGCAATAGCCAAGCGTGGCCGAACAATTGACATTACTTTTCCGAAAGCTGCAGGAGTTGTATGTCCCTGAGTGCCAGAAGCAATTGCTGCTTCGGGGCTCATGCTGTATTTTTCCAGCCATAAATCAGGCGGTAGCATAGTTTCATGGATGGCCAAATCCGCAGCCTTTGCATGTTCTAGATACCATTTATTAGGTGCCGTATCCCCAGAATAAGCAAATGTTAAGCCTTTCCATTTCAGAATGTACCCAATGGATTGGTCAACATGGATTGTTGGAATACTATAGATTTTAACACCATTATTGTTATAGAAAAGGTGGTTGACCTTTTTCCAATTTAGTTCTTCTACATGAAGCTGTGTGCTTCGTGGATCACCGGAAGATTCCCGTGTGGCAACATCCCAAGCCCAAGCAGCTTTAATTTTTTCAGACCAGCCTTTAATCCCCCAATCAGCATTCTGGCCACCACCGGGGCCCCATAAATAAAGCGGTTGTCGAGCGGCGTTAACGCCACGTGCCAACCAGAACGAAGGAAAATCACCCGCATGATCAAAATGTAAGTGCGATAAAAATACTTTGTTTAATTGATCTGTGGGTATACCTAATGCGCTAAGACGTTCTGTTGAGCCCTTACCCATATCAAAAATAAATTTATCACCGTTCCCAAGTTCAACAAGAAAACACGATCCAGCTTGCTTTAGTCGAGGTTGAGGCATACCCGTGCCACAGGCAATAACGCGCATTTCATCTTTGCTGAGTGTTTCGGTTCCTGGATAATAAACACTTTGTACAGGGTATGGCTTTGTTGCCGACCATTTTTCGGGATGTTCATCAGCAAATGTTGCCATTGCCATGATAAAACCAGAGCAAGCAATAACAATTTTAATTATAGGTTTCATATTATTCTCCTTATATGAGTAGTGAAGATATATTAGGGGAACACTTTTTATAATATATATTCGCATTTTAATATATTAGATGTATATGTAATATATGTGTAATTAAAATGATATGAAAATTTTTTGCTTGTATCATCATTATTTAAACTGAATTATTACTCGATAAAAATAATTCTATATACCACTTTATCAAAACCTTATAAAATGTTCTATATAGGAGGTTTTATAATGAAGTCAAAGATTTGACACAACTCTTTTCTTTTACATCTACTTTAATGAAAAT
>CAKZWP010000138.1:0-6597 GCA_937921845.1 uncultured Sulfurovum sp. | reverse complement strand
TCATTTCTCATACGGTGTTCAAGAGCCTCTTTTCCATTATTTGCAATACTTACCTCTATACCGAATCGATTAAGTACATTGAGTATCAGCTTTTGGTTAATGAGATTATCTTCTGCGACTAATACATGTATGTTTTCAAAGGTGATTTTCTTTTTAGTCTCTGAAATATCCTCTTTATCATTTAGCATTCTAAGTGTTTTTGTAAAGTTTACGGGCTTATAAAGAATCCTATCTATATACGATTTGTATCGCTTTAAATTTCTTTTTTGATCTCCTGTTGACATCACTACTATCTTTGTATCAAAATCTAAGAACTGTCTAAGTTCATCATCTCTATAACGGAATTTATGGTCAACAAAAAGAATATCTGGAAGTTTTGAAGTGCCTTTTAACGCTAATAATGATTCATCCGTATAACGCTTGATTTTTGCTCCGGTGTAAGCGATATATGTTTCAAGGTTTTTGTTAATATAATACTCTGCATCTATATGTGAACTGAGAATACCAACGGAGTATGAACTCATATCAATCACCTCTCTTTTTGTAGCAGTTTTAGGTTTCTTAAGTGCCAAAGTAAAGTAGAAAGTAGAGCCTTCATCTTTGATACTTTTAATGCTCAGTTTCCCTCCCATTTGATCTATAAATCTACCTGATATGGATAGTCCCAGACCTGTACCACCATACTTTCTACTGGTACTTACATCTGCTTGTGAAAAGGCCTCAAATATTTTTCCTTGTTGCTCTTGGGTGAGACCGATACCTGTATCAGAAACTTCAAAGTGGATGTTTACTTTATCATCATTCTCAAGGAGCTTCTTAATAGATACACTCACCTCGCCGTTCTTAGAGGTAAATTTAATGGCATTGCTCACAAGGTTCACAATAACTTGAGAAATTTTCGTAGGATCACCTATTAGTAATGTAGGTAGTGTTGGATCTAAAAAGATATTGAAGTCAATATTCTCTTCTGCAGCCTTTGCAGCATATGATTCAACAGCGGATTCAAAGCTATCTACCGGATCAAACTCTATAGCTTCCAGTTCTATCTTCTGTGCTTTAATTTTAGAGAGATCAAGGATATCATTTACAATAGTCAAAAGATTTTCGGAACTCTTCTCTATCACTGCAATAAATTCGGCCCGTTCCTCTGGTTCATCAGTCTCTTTAAGTAATTGTGTAAACCCAAGGATACCATTGAGAGGTGTACGTATCTCATGGGACATACTAGCAAGAAAGAGGTCTTTTGTCTGATTTCCATCTTTAATGGTTTTGAGCAAAAACCTATAGATATGGTCGACTTTCCCATTACGGATTAATCTTTGAAGCTCACTTTGTTGATTTTCATTCAATACCAATTGTATATCCCTTAAGGTCTCTTGGGAAATATGTGTATCATTCTGTATCTTATTATATAAACTAAAAAGTTTAAGCAGTCCAAACAATAATATAAGTGTTGCCACTCCATACAATGCTAGGATCTTTCTATGTTGTGCTATTGTTTCTTTATCTATTTTTTGGATTTGTGTACGCAGTAGTGATTGTACTTCGTTAAAGTAGTTCATCTTCATGTCTATCTGGTTTAACCAACCGATAAGAGAGACAGAGTATTTACCTGATCTTGCTTCATATAAGATCATATCCCGTTCTTCACCCATTATGCTCTTAAACGCCTCTACCGAGAGTAGTTGGCTAAGTTTCAAAGCTATTGTACTGTCTGCCACTGTATAAAACTGGGGTAAATTATCTTTACGTATAAGCTGATCCCAAAGTTCTCTCTCTTCATAGTTCATTTTTCTTGATCCAAGTAAGATGGAAGAGATCAGTATATTCTCCTGTACAGTGTTCTCTTTAAGTGCAGTATACTTTTGATACATCATTAGATAGCTTTTCTTCATCTCGGACTTTTCAGCAGCAGAAATTTTTTGCTGTATTTCCAACAATGGGCTAAAGACCTTATCATGATAGGCATGCAAAAAAATGTCTCTATAGTTATCATGTAAATCATCTACATTTCTTCTAACGAGTTCTAGTGCTTCAGTAGTGTGTTGAATCAATTTACTATAGAGAGTAAATTGATTGTGCTGTTTGATAAATGTACCTAATTTCAATAGATCATGATCCGTGCTGTTTCTTGATTCTTTCAGTTTACTAAAATCATCTTTTTTGTGTGTGACTAAGTACGTAGCACTCTGCATTCTTTCATTTATGATTTTTTCCAAAACAGACTCAATATGTTCTACAAACAAAGGGACTTTTGTACTGTTTTGTACAGTGATATATTTCTGATAGGAGAGATATGTGTAGTAAGATATAGTTCCTAATATCCCCATCACTAAAATGATGAGTAGACTAAGTATCATTTTATTTTTTAGTATCTTTATGGTAACCCCTTTATTTTTTAAAATAATTTAAAGTAAGAAAATGAAATAGAATAAGTTGAACAGTCTTTTATAAAGGAGAAGTATACTCCATTGTGTAGTCTGGCGATCTTTAATCCATAAAGACCCATGACTTTCTGTCCTTGCTTCACAACAAGTTTAGCTTTTTCAATATTTTTACCTGGATTGATTATACTAAGATAAGACTTAAATATGAAAAATGTTAATACTATAAAATTTTTAGATCTTATATAAGGTATAACAACGCTAGGCTTTTTTGGCTATATTAAAACTAATAGAGTAAAATACGAATAATTATAGAGACCAAAGGACACAAATGAGTATAGATAAAGCCTTAATGGATAGATCTGATAGTAAGTGTGAGTTATGTGGTTCTGAAGAAGGGTTAGAAGCTTACACTGTTGCACCGAAAGATGATGCTATTGTTATTTGTAGTACCTGTGCGGCAACTATAGATGAACCAACAAGTGATGAAAAACACTGGAACTGTTTGCATGACAGTATGTGGAGTACAGAGCCGGCCGTACAGGTGATGGCCTTTAGACTCTTAACACAAATGGGTGCACAGGATCAGCTTGATATGATGTATCTTGAAGATGATGTCAAAGCATGGGCAGAGGAAGGTCTGGCAACAGAAAAACAAGAGCCTACACGTGATGCTAACGGAACTATTTTGGTTGAAGGTGATTCTGTGAGCATCATCAAAGATCTACCGGTAAAGGGTGCAGGTTTTACAGCTAAGCAAGGAACTACGGTTAAAAATATCCGTATGGTACCGGGTGACCCAACACATATCCAGGGACGTGTAAACGGAACAATGATTTTTATCATCTCAGCATTTTTAAAGAAGCTATAGTATTCTTTTATATAGCAAGGGTATCATTTTAATAAGTAGCATATAATCTAAGACGTTCAAGAAGGATCGATCATCATGATGAGAATCATTAATTACTTTATACAGAATAAAAGTCTTAATTATGTGCTGCTTGTCTTTATCCTTTTTCTTGGGATCAACGCTTACTACAACATTCCTAAAGAACTTTTTCCAGAGATCTCCTTAGATAAAGTTTCCATCAGAGGTGCTTATGCGGGTGCCAGTGCAGATAACCTAGATAAGATGGCAGTTCGTGACATTGAAGATGAACTGGGCAACATACAGGGGATAGATAAGATAGAAACCGTGATCAAGTCAGGTACTTTTTCTATCGTCCTCAGTCTTAACGATAGTGCAGATAAAACAGATGCCCTCAATAAAGCCAAAGATGCCATCGCCAGAAGTAGACAATATCTTCCTGCAGATATGACGGAACCTACTGCAGAATTATTGACACATAACAGACCGCTTATCAGGCTTTCACTCTCTTCAGAAGAGATGAACAAAGGTCAATTGATAGAAACGGCTAAAGAAGTTAAATCTAAAATCTCCAGAAATCCTTATGTCAGTGAAATACAGATCTATGGGGATTCAGATCAGGAAGTTTCTGTACAGATCAATGAAGAAGCAGTAAGAGCGTATGGATTAAATCATTTTGATATCATCAATGCGATTTCAACCACCTCCTATATTTATCCTATAGGAGATATCAAGCAGAGTGGAAATTATATCTTTCTTTCTACAGTGAATGGAAAAGCAAACAAAGAAGAGTGGGAATCCACGCTGATCAAGATAGGTGATAAACAGGTCAGAATAGGTGATGTTGCCAAAGTTGATATCACCTATCCTCAAAATACGACGCTTTCTACCTTCAACGGACGTACAAATGTGACCCTTGTGATCTCTAAAGGACCAGAGGGAAACGCTATGCATATTTCCCAAGAGTTACAAGAGTATGCAAAAGAGAAACTCTCTAAAGAGTTCCCTGGTGTCTATTTTGATTTTTATCAGGACAGTTCCAAGCCGGTTAAAGACAGGCTCAATACCGTTATCGGAAACCTGATGTTTGGATTGACACTGGTATTTCTTTCTATGGCATTGCTTATTAACGTACGCATCGCATCAGTTGTGGCAATGGGTATCCCTATCTCTTTTGCCATAGGGATCATGTTCCTATACTTTATGGGTTACTCGATCAATATCGTTTCTTTACTGGGTGGTCTTATTGTCATCGGTATCGTGGTGGATGATGCGATCGTTGTGTCTGAAAATATCCAGCGTCATATCAATGAAGGTATGGAAAAAAAAGAGGCAGTATATCAAGGATTAAAGGAGATGGTTCTACCTGTCACCTTGGCAACGCTTACAACCGTCGCAGCTTTTCTTCCTCTTTTTATGCTCACAGGAGAGATCAAGAATTTCATTATCCTTATTCCTATTACGGTGATCATGATCCTTCTTGGTTCTCTTCTTGAAAGTTTTTTCTTTCTACCATTACATGCTGAAGAGCTTTTCAAAAAACAGAAAAATTTCATCAATTGGGAGCCATTACAGGAAAAATATGAAGCGTTGTTGCATCTTGTGATACGTTTTAAATATATGTTCTTATTTACATTTGTCGTAGTGATACCAATCTTAACGGTACTTACGATCAAAATGCTCAACTTTCAGTTTTTCCCTGGATTTGACGGAAATTATCTCTATATCACAGGTAAAAGTAATGTCGACACTTCTATTGAAAAGACAGAGAAGATCGCCAAAGAGTTAGAACAGTATGTGCTTTCACAAAAAGAGACCTATGCAATTAAATCGTCATCTATGGTTGTTGGATATCGTAGAGCACTTTCGGGTGAAAATGAAAATGGAGACAACATGCTCTACATTACGATGGAATTGTACGATATGGAACCGCAGAGTTTTATCGATGCCTATATCAATCCTATTTTCAATTTTACGTTTAACTTCAATGACCCCGAGAAGATCAGAGAGAAGCATACTTATGATCTTGCGCAACAATTGAGAAAAGAGATCGCACCAATGATGCAAAAGTATGATCTTGAAGAACTAGGAGTACGTGAAGACAAGCCAGGTTTGATCAAAAATGATATCCAGATCAATCTTTCAGGTAAAGATGGTGAAATGATAGCAGCAGCGATGCAGAGGATTGAGGACAACCTTTCTACAATTCCTTATGTTAAAGACGTGGGTAACAATGCACAGCTTGGAAAGATGGAGTATAAGTTACGCATCAATGCTTATGGTGAACAGCTGGGTCTGAGTGAAGTGGGAATCGCACAAACACTTTCTGGGTATTTCCTTGACAGCCGTAAAGCGATGACATTCAATGAGAATGGTGTAATGGAGATAAGAACAAAATCTATCGATAAAGATTCGGAGAAAACTTTGATGGAGTTCATGCTCCCTACACCTGCAGGAAATTTTGTGAAACTCACCGATGTGGTGGAGATCAAAAAGATAAGGGCGTATGAAAAGATCGAAAAAAGAGATGGCAATACGGTTAAATCGGTCTATGCAAATATAGATAAGAAAAAGACAACAGCAGTGGATGTACTTAAAAAGATCCAGCCACTGCTTGAAACTATTAGGAAAGAAGGTATTGAGGTCAGTCTATTAGGAGAGCAGGAGAAAAATCAACAATTTAAAAATGACATGATACGTTCACTGATCATAGCGATCTTTTTGATCTTGATCACGTTGCTTTTTATCTTCCCGAAAATTCGTTATGCATTGATGGTCATGTCTGTGATACCTTTCACTATGTTAGGTGCTTTACTGGGACATATGCTCATTGGGGTCAACCTTTCTATGCCTTCGGTTATTGGTATGTTAGGACTTGCAGGGGTTGTTATCAATGATGGTATCATTATGCTTGATTTCCTCCATGGAACGCATAACGCAGATACCTTTTATGAAAGGGCAAAACTGAGACTTCGTCCTATTCTCATCACCTCGATAACAACATTCCTTGGGCTCTTTACGCTTATCTTTTATGCGACAGGACAGGCAGTGATCCTTCAGCCTATAGCCATTTCTATAGGTTTCGGTCTACTTTGGGGTACAGTACTGAACCTTATCTACCTCCCGGCACTCTATGCGGTGGTAAACAAGATACAACCGACAAGGGAGTAGTGAGATCATTGTTTCAGTAATTTCTCAATATCTTTAGCAATCTCTTCAGGTTTGGTAGAAGAGCCATACCGTGTGATGACGTTTCCTTGTCTGTCTATGAGAAATTTGGTGAAGTTCCACTTGATGCTTTTGGTTCCTAATATACCGGGTGCTTTATCTTTAAGGTAGACATAA
>CAKZWP010000137.1:0-7688 GCA_937921845.1 uncultured Sulfurovum sp. | reverse complement strand
GAAAGGACAAGGGTCCACTCAAAATAACCGTGATTCAGCTGGACGTCGTTTAGGCGTTAAAAAATTTGGTGGTGAAGCAGTTATCCCTGGTAACATTATCATCAGACAAAGAGGAACTAAAGTTCACCCAGGTAATGGTGTTGGAATGGGTAAAGACCATACAATATTTGCACTTGTTGAAGGTGTAGTTAAATTTGATAACAAATCTGCTACTCAAAAGAAAGTTTCAGTAGTACCTGCATAATCCCTATCTAAGTCCGACAAGTTCGGACTTATTTATCTGAGTTATATCAGATTAATTTCCCTCTTTTTTTTCATCCTCTATAACCAATAGATGTCTACATTTGTTACGACCTAAAAACCAACCATCATTATAATACTTATCGTTATTAAAGAGCGTATGTGATTTTGTATACACACCTTTAGACGTGCTACATCCATCTGCAATGCCTTGTTGATAGTTCGCAGAAAAGTTTTTACCAAAATAGATACCGCTATGATAATATCCACTTTGATGTACAGATTCTTTTTTAGAGCTACAGCCGGTTAAATAGAATAATGTAGTAACAATTACTAATAATGATATAGATTTTCGATGAAGCATATATCCGCCTTTTAGATCAAATATAAAAATTATAGCGATTATTCCCCTAATTTAGGTATAATTTCGTAATTCATATACTATGGTCATATACGTTGGGTATATACAGTAGTTTTTTTCACAAGATTAAAGGTTATAAATGTTTGTAGATAGTGTAGAACTAACAATTAGTTCTGGTAAAGGTGGTGCGGGTGCCATCTCTTTTTGGACTGAAAAGTTTGTCTCTAAAGGTGGACCGGATGGTGGTGATGGTGGCCGTGGAGGTTCTGTACTTTTTAAAGTAGATAACAATACAGATACACTCTCAGCACTTCGTGGTCGTAACCATATTAAAGCAGAAAATGGTCGTCCAGGAGAAGGTCGTAAGTGTTATGGTCGTAAAGGGCACGATACTATTATTACGGTTCCTCCAGGTACTACAGTTGTAGATATGGAGACAGGTGAAGAACTGCTTGATCTTGTCAATGAAGGTGATGTTGTTCCCTTCATTGAAGGGGGTAAAGGCGGTTTAGGAAATATGCACTTTAAAAGTTCAAGCAACCAAAGACCAACTTATGCACAACCTGGACTTCCAGGGATTACTAAACAAGTAAGACTTGAAATGAAACTCATCGCAGATGTAGGTTTAGTTGGATACCCAAATGTAGGGAAGTCTACACTTATAGCTACACTTTCAAATGCAAGACCACAGGTAGCCAACTATGAGTTTACTACATTGACACCGAAACTTGGTGTGGTGCATATGGGTGATTATGATTCCTATATGATGGCAGATATTCCTGGTATTATCGAGGGTGCCAGTGATGGTAGAGGTTTGGGTTTAGAGTTTTTAAAGCATATCGAGAGAACCAAAACGTTACTTCTGATGATAGATGCGGCAAATTACAGAGAGATGAAGTATCAGTATGAGACGCTTCTTGTTGAATTGCATCGTTATTCTGAAACACTTGCAGCACGAAAGCATGCGATTGCCATTACCAAAATTGATGCACTTTCCCAAGATGAAGTCAATGCTTTAACAGAAACATTTTTGGCTGACATAGGTTTGGAAGCCAATGATACGTTAAATAAATATAAAGCAGATACAAACTATCTAAGTTATGGATTTAAGACAGACTTTGGTGTGAAACTACCAGAAGTGAAGCCATTTTTTGTACTGCCTATCTCATCTGTAGCACACTTAAATACGGAAGCGTTACGTTATGCTATTGGTGATTTTGTCAAACATGTTAAAGCAGAAAATGAAGCTGAGTAAGTAGGTTTTATGGAAAGAATAGTCATTAAAGTAGGTTCTCATGTCTTAACAGAAGATGGTGCCATTGCTAAACCACGTATGTTGGCTTTGGTAGAGTTGATTGCTGAACTTAAAGAAAATAATTATGATGTGATCTTAGTGAGTTCTGGTGCTGTATCTGCAGGATATACACAATTACCATTAAATAGAAGTATTGTGGCAAATAGACAAGCTCTTGCCGCTATTGGACAACCCTATTTACTTAAAATGTATCAAGAAAAGTTCGCTAAATTTAATGTACTCTGTTCTCAAGTACTTTTAAGTGCTGATGTTTTCGATTCTAGAAAGCATACAGAACATGCAAAAAATGCCATAGATACACTTTTGAAAAATAATGTAGTACCTATTATCAATGAAAATGATACAGTGAGTATCGAAGAATTGGTTTTTGGAGACAATGACAGACTCTCTGCACATGTGGCACACTATTTTGACGCAGCACTACTTGTTATACTTTCAGACATTGATGCCTTTTATGATAAGGATCCAAACAAATATGACGATGCTAAACGAAGAGCTATCGTAAATATGATAGAAGAGAGTGAACTCAATGCTGAGCATACGCCCAATAATGAATTTGCTACAGGCGGTATTGTGACTAAACTCCAATCTGCAGATTTTTTAATGAAACAAGGTAGAGAGATGTTTTTGGCAAGTGGATTTGATCTTAGTGATGTGAAAGCTTTTCTTGTAGATGGTGAGCATAAGGGTGGCACACTTTTTAAAGCCTAAACGCGTTTAATTTATAATAAGAAGAATAGAATGAAATATAAAATAGTTTACATGGGAACACCCCACTACGCAAAAGAGATCCTCAATACACTGATAGAAGCTGAAGACATGGAAGTCTCTTTGGTTTTAACACAACCAGACCGTCCTGTAGGACGTAAGAAGGTTTTGACACCACCTCCAGTAAAATTGTTAGCACTTGAACATAACATTAAAATCTTACAGCCTAATCGTCTAAGTGATGAAGGTATAGAAGAAGCTATAAAAGATGTGAAGCCTGATTTTATAGTGGTGGCAGCATTTGGACAGATCTTACCTAAGAGTATATTGGAAATTGCTCCTTGTATCAACTTACATGCTTCACTTTTACCTCAGTATAGAGGTGCCTCTCCTGTACAACAATCTTTACTTAATGGTGATGAAAAAACGGGTGTTACTTCCATGCTGATGGAAGAGGGCTTAGATACCGGTCCTATGCTTGAAAAAGTAGAATTTATCATACCATCAGACATGAGGCTTCATGCACTGATGGCACAATTGACCTCTGATGCATGTACACTTACACTAAGTACAATTCGAAATTATGACAACATTACAGCTCAAGCACAGGATGAAGATCAGGCAACACTTTGTAAAAAAATCAAAAAGAGTGATGGTGAAGTAGATTTTGAAGATGCAAATTTAATCTATAATAAATACCGTGCATTTGAAGGTTGGCCAGGTATATTTACTGCTGATGGTACAAAACTTGATGGACTTAATATCGTAGATGCAACATCTAAGAACAGCACTTTAGAGATCCTCTCATTTGATGCTGACAGTGTAGTGGTTGGATGCAGTAAAGGTGCATTGAAAATAGAAAGTTTACAGCCTGCATCAAAAAAGGCGATGTCGGCCAAAGCGTATTGTGTAGGAAGGGGGCTGAAAGTTGGAGATACTCTGCTTTAGTATGCTTCCTTCTACACAAAAATATCTGGTAGATCAGTTAGAGAAAGGTAAGGTCCAAGCACCTATAGCTGTGATATGTTCAGAACAAAGTTCAGGTCTTGGAAGTCGTGATAATTCTTGGTCTGGGGGAGAAGGAAACTTTTTTGCTTCCATAGCGCTAGATTTAGATATGCTTCCTCAAGATTTACCGCTTGGGTCTGCTTCGATATATTTCTCTTTTATCATGAAACAAACACTTGATGCACTTGGTGAAAATATCTGGTTAAAATGGCCCAATGACTTCTATTTAAATGATGATAAAGTAGGTGGAACCATTACCAAAAAAGTGAATAATACATTAGTGTGTGGAATCGGAATAAATTTAAAAAAATCTCAAAATGGCTACAGAGCCTTACAGTGCGATATTTCAGCTCAGAAATTACTGAGAAATTACATTTTGGCACTTGAAAAATTTCCAAAATGGAAGCAAATCTTTAGAGAGTATGAGATAGAATTTGAGTTAAGTAGGGAGTTTTCAGTTCATATTGAAAATGATAAAAAGAGTCTATCGGATGCGATTTTATGTGAAGATGGCTCTTTGATTATAGAAGGGGATAGGGTGTTTAGTTTACGATGAGCGAAGTAATTAGCATAGCCAACCAAAAAGGTGGCGTAGGGAAAACAACAACAGCAGTAAATTTGGCAGCTTCTTTAGCCGAAAAAGGCAAGAAAGTCCTTCTTTTGGACATTGATCCACAGTCCAATGCAACAACAAGTTTAGGTTTTAGTAGAAGTGATTATGAATATAATATTTATCATGTACTTATAGGAAGTAAAAAGCTTTCAGAAGTCATACTTAAAACAGAAGTTGAAAACCTTAAACTTGTGCCTTCGAACATAGGATTGGTTGGTATAGAAAAAGAGTTTTACAATCCTAAGGCAAAAAATAGAGAGTTGGTTCTTAAGAAAAAAATTAAAGAGGTTTCTTCGAAATTTGACTTTATTATTATAGATTCACCTCCTGCACTGGGACCTATTACAATTAATGCTTTGAGTGCATCTGATTCTGTGATCATTCCTATTCAGTGTGAATTCTTTGCACTGGAAGGTCTTGCACAGCTACTCAATACAGTAAGTCTTTTGAAAAAAACGATTAATCCAAAACTCAAGATCAAAGGTTTCTTACCTACGATGTATTCTGGACAAAATAATCTTTCTAAACAGGTACTTGCTGACCTAAGTCATCACTTCAAAGATAAACTTTTCCACATAAAAAAAGGAAAAGAGTGTATTGTTGTACCTCGTAATGTCAAGATCGCTGAAAGTCCAAGTTTTGGTAAACCTGTTACTTCTTACGCTGTAAGTTCTAAAGGTTCTGTCGCGTATAGAGACCTGGCAACAGTGATAGCAAGAGGTTAAGTATGGCATTAGGCAGAGGGCTGGGAGCGATCCTTTCTGAAGTAGAAGAGGCTTATGAAAAAGACTTAAGTGATATCGATAGTTTTGAACTTGAATCACAAGGTGCAAGGGTAGAAGAATTACCTGTTGACCGTATTTCAGAGAACCCTTTTCAACCACGTAAACATTTTGATGAACAAGCGCTTAAAGAGCTAAGTCAGTCTATCGCAGAACATGGGCTGCTTCAGCCTATCGTTGTTATAGAAAAAGAAGATGGCTATCTTCTTATCGCAGGTGAGCGTCGTCTTAGAGCACATAAGCTTGCAAAACTCACAAATATAAAAGCGATCATAGCGGATGCAGACATAGACGAAGTAAGACTTCGTGAACTTGCACTTATTGAGAATATACAAAGAGAAAACCTTAATGCCATAGAACTGGCAAACTCCTATGCAGAGTTAATAGAAGTACACAATATCACACATGATGACCTCTCTTCTATCGTACATAAAAGCCGTTCACAGATCACCAATACTATGCGTCTTCTCAGCTTATCTCCTTATGTTCAGGAGCAACTCGTTGACGGAAAGATATCTCAAGGACATGCGAAGGTGTTAGTGGGTCTAGATGAGAAGAAACAAAAAATTGTGATAGACAGTATTATCGGTCAAAAACTATCTGTGCGTGACACTGAAAATATGGTGAAGAAGTATAAAGGTAATGTGTCTGTAAATGTACCTAAAACAGCTACGTCAAGTCTACTGGAAAAATATGCCGATGTTTTAGCAGAAGCTTTACCTTTTAAGTATAAGCTCAAAACAAAAAGTATTGAAATTAGTTTTGAGAATGAAAAAGAGGTTGAAAACTTCTTAGCACAGCTACAAGCAATGAACGATAAGAAGATAAATACTTTATTTAAACGTATGCTCAAATAAAATCTACAATTCACCTTTATATTTAAAATACTCAGAAATTTTAATCATACCCTCATGACAATAATGGTAAAATAACGCGAAATTACATGAGGAGTTTTAATGCTTGACATACATTTACCATTGATGTTGTTCGTACTCGCTTTATTTCTAACCCTGCTTGTTCTTTTAAATAATATGCTATTTCAACCATTGGTAAAATTTATGGATGACAGAGATCACTCTATAGCAAAAGATTTAGAAGCTGCAAAAGGGCTTAGTGGCAACAGCGACGAACTAAATGCAAAGGCAGATGAAATTATTAGCAATGCTAAAAATGAAGCTGCAGGTATCAGACAGAAAGCAATCGATGATGAAAAAACATTGGCTGCAAGTAAAGTTGAGACCAGACAAAATGAATTAGAAACTGAGTATAACAAGTTCGTAGAAAAGCTAAACTCTGACAAAGAGAACCTTAAAAATTCTCTTCTTTCTCAAATGCCTCTTTTTAAAGAGAGCCTAAAAGCTAAATTTAGCAAATTATAAGAAGGGATGAATATGAAAAAAATAGTACTATTGTCTTTACTTATGGTACCTGCTATTCTTTTGGCTAGTGGCGGTGATGCTGAATCAAGCCGTTACTTTGCTCAAACTGGTAGAGAGACAGACTTTTGGCCAAGAGTAGTTAACTTTACAATCTTTGCAGCTTTGCTTTATTATTTGCTTGCGAATCCGATCAAAAACTTTTTTAAAGGTAGAAGTGAAGGTATTGCAGCACAGTTAAATGAGATTGAAAAGAAACTTCAAGCAGCTAAAGATGAGAAAAAAGATGCGCAGAATCGTTTAGATGAAAGTGAAAAGAGAGCAGAAGAAATTCTTACTGATGCGAAAGCAGAAGCTATTCTCTTAGCAGAAAAAATCGCAACTGCAAATCAAAATGACTTAGCTATTTTAGATAAGCAACTTGAAGAGAAAATGTCTTTAGAAGAGAGAAAATCAGCAAGAGAAGCAATCGATGAGATCTTGAGTGACAATATCACTGCAGATGACATCATGCTAGATGAAGCTAAAGTTGTTGAAATTATTTCTAAGAAGGTGGCGTAATGGAAGAGTTAATTGCTAAAAGATATGCACAGGCACTTTCTTCGGTATCTAAAGACCTTCCAGGTATTTTAGAAGTACTTAATGTACTTAGTGAAGTGGTAAGCAGTTCTGAGATTAAGTCAACATTGACATCTCCGATCATTTCAAGTGAAAATAAGACAGCAATGATCTTATCTGCACTTAGTGATGATGATACGACACTTGTGAACTTCATTAAGATCTTGGGTGAGAACGGAAGACTTGATCTTATCCCTGCTATTACAAAAGTATTGAATTCAGATCAGCAAAGAGTATCAAATGAGTATGAAGGTGTATTGAAAAGTACATCATCACTTGATGAAGCAACATTGGCTAATCTTGAAGAGACACTTAAAAAGTATACAGGTTCAACGATTAAATTGACACAAGAAAAAAGTGACCTAGATGGGGTACGTGTTTCAGTGGATGATTTGGGTATAGAGGTAAACTTCTCTAAGCAGAGAGTTAAAGAACAATTAATTGATTTCATTAAGAAATCTTTATAGTTATCTAATAGAAAGGAGTATCAGTGGCAGTTAAATTGCAAGCAGATGAGATAAGTTCAATCATCAAAGAAAGAATTGAGAATTTTGAAATTGATGTTGACATCAATGAAGTAGGAAAAGTAGTAGGTATCGCAGACGGTATTTCAACAGTATATGGTCTTAACAATGTTATGGCTGGTGAAGTTGTAGAGTTTGATAAT
>CAKZWP010000136.1:0-5876 GCA_937921845.1 uncultured Sulfurovum sp. | reverse complement strand
CCTTGTGGATATGGGTGCACTGTTTGGTCCATTGACCGTACTTAAAGGTGAGTGGTGGAGACTACTGACGGCGATGTTCTTACATGGTGGCATGACCCATCTTCTCATGAATATGTTTTCTCTTTATCTTGTAGGCCGTGGCGCAGAGATGTACTTTGACACGAAATCATACTTAAGCATTTACTTCTTTTCTGGGATCATCGGTGGACTTGTATCACTTTATATGCATCCAGTGAGTGTGGGTGTGGGTGCATCGGGGGCCATCTTTGGTGTTTTTGGTGCTTTGGCTGGGTTTTTTCTGGCACATAGAGATAAGATTGCCTCACACTCTAAAGCATTCATGAAAGACTTTAGTATCATTATTGCGATTAACCTTGTGATAGGACTTACTATACCTTCCATTGATGTTAGTGCTCATATTGGAGGGCTTGTAGTAGGTTTTATAGGTGGATTTGCACTCTCTAAGAACCCTAATTGGCTTTTGGCCTATAGTGCTTCGATGGTACTGGTCATTATGGCTATTGCTTCATACCTACCTGATCACTATGTTCAAATATTGTCTTAGATTTTTAATCCTTTCGTTTTGTCTTGTAGGGTGTGTGGTCACAGCACCTTCAGTATCACAAACCAAAGTGTCAGAACTCTCCCTTCTTTTTCAGTCATTGGATAGCACTATTCCTCCAAGTGAAGCGATGCAGCTTTCTAAAGATATTTTTCATAAAACACAAAAGCTGACAGAAGAGTTTGAACTTACTTCCCCACCTGTATTTCACAACTTTTTAGTGACCGTGGGAGTGCGTGAAAAAGGACTTTGTTATCATTGGAGTGATGCTTTGTATGCCTATTTTTCCCAGAAACCATATACTTCTTTTGAATTTCATTTGGTGGGTGCTAATATAGGGGAATATTTTTATGAACATAATGCTTTGGTTGTAGTCACCAAGGGTGGAAAAGTGGAAGAGGGTATCATCATAGACCCGTGGAGAGATTCGGGAGAGCTTTATTTTTCCAAAGTAAAGGATGACTCAGCGTATAGATGGACACACAGACCCAAAAGGGGATGCCGTTAGCTTCTATTCGGGAACAGGTTCCTCACCCATGCCTGCCTCACGTAACTCTGCCTCTTCTGCTGCGAGAGCTTCTTTTTCTGCCTCAGAAAGTACCTCTTCAGGTTCAACTTCTTCTTGTGCTTCTTCGGTTGCTTCAGTTTGGATCTCTTGTTCCTCGGTGACTTCTATAGGTTCTGTCTCTTCAGAGGCTTCACTCTCTTGTTCTTCCACTACTTCTACATTGGTGTCTTCGGGGATTATCTCTTCTTCTGCTATGGCTGTAGTGTGAAGGAGTAGAAAAAAAGAGAATAGGATGTTTGAAAATAGTTTAGACATAAGGAACCTCTCTAAAATTTTATAAAATAGTTTACAGCATTTTTATTGAAATTGCAACCGTTTCTCATGTATCATATTAGGATAAAGGCAAATAAATCTTGTCTATGAGTTCCTCATATTCACTTTTGGCATCAGAGTCTATCGTGATGCCTCCACCACTTTTGTAAAAAAACTGGCCATTTTCATTTTCGATGAAACGTATCATTACCCCGGAACGGAGAGATTCCCCATCAAAAACACCAAATACGCCTGTATAAAATCCTCTGTCAAAATTCTCTACATGCTTGATGATATTCACCGTACTTTTTTTAGGTGTTCCCGAGATGGAACCTGCTGGAAGTATTTGACTGAGCAGTGTGCCTAAGTTATCTTTCCAGTCAGTAGGCAGTGTTGCTGTGATCTTGGAACTTACTTGTAGAAGCTCTTTTTCGCCAGCTTTGATCGTCTCGACATAACGAAACTTCTCTACTTTAACGTCTGAACCGATGATCCCCAGGTCGTTACGCATGAGGTCTACGATCATGACATGTTCCGCCATCTCTTTTTGATCAGCCAAAATCGTCTCTTTGGCATCAGGTAGGTGAGCATCTATGGTTCCCTTCATAGGGTATGTAGCTATGGTATTCTCTTCTATCTCCACAAAACGCTCTGGAGAGAAGCAGATAAACTCACCTCTAAAATAAAGTTTAAATTTGGCCTTAGCATATGTAAAAACTTCTTTAAGTGTGAGGTTCGTCTCTATAGGTGTTCTAAATGTGAGGTTAAGTAAATAGGTGTTACCGGAACGTATCTCTTCAAGTACGTCATCGAGAGCTTTTTTATAGGTATTGAATTCAACAGGAGATTTGGAGGCGGTAAAATCTTTTGTACGTTTTTTAACAGGGTAGTTTCGCCAATCTTCCAATTTATAGAAAATGTCATCATCTAAGTCGTCAAGTGGTTGTGCAAATATTTTTTCACCATCAAAAGAAGTGATGAAAAGAAAAGGAGTACGTTGTTTAGCGAGAGTATTAATTTGTTCAAAACCATTTTCTTTACTAAGCCATGTCATAAAGAACTCCCTCTCTATCGTTAAATAAGGTCATGGCGAACGCCCTTGAAAGCGAAGCGATTCGAGAGCCATGACGCTTTTTGCTTACTTTTTCTAAAAAAGTAAATACAAAACCTTGAAAATAAAACAATCAAATATCTATTATGAATCCAAAAGAAGAAATTTCAAAATAGCCATACGCATATAGACACCATTTTTAACTTGTTCAAGGACTTTACATCGTTCATCTTCAAGCATGGCATCAGAGATGTCTATATTTCTCATCACTGGACCAGGGTGAAGAACCAAAATATTTCTATCTGCTAAACGCTTATGGTCTATGCAGTAGTGTTTCGCATACTCATTATAATCATCGAAAATAGGAGAAGCATGACGTTCTAATTGTGCTCTAAGAGACATAATGACATCTACTTTATCCAGGACATCTTCAAGGTTTTCATATTGAGGCAGGTTACTGTCTGGCATAAATGGTTTTGGTGCAACTAGAATGACATTCATTCCCATACGCGTAAGCAGACGAATACCTGAACTAGCCACACGGGAACTTACGATATCACCCACAATAGCAATGGTTTTATCTTGAATGTCGCCATTAAAATGTTCGACCATGGTAAAGAGATCAAGGAGTGCTTGTGTAGGGTGTGCATAGTTACCTGCACCAGCGTTGATGACAGATGTCATCTGCATATCGGCCAAGATGCCGGGTGCATCATTTTCAGAATGACGGATGATAACCCCGTCTGGTTCCATTGCACAAAGATTTGCAAATGTGTCTTCCAATGATTCACCTTTTTTAGTAGAACTTTTACCCGGGTCAAGATGCACGACTGCTGCGCCCAGTCTCTTGGCTGCCACTTCAAAAGAACTACGTGTACGTGTTGATGCTTCAAAGAAAAGGGTGATAAGCAGTTTATCTCTCAACAGTTGAGAAGGACGTTGAGCTTTAAAGGTTTTAGCGTCATGAAGTAGTTGTTGTATTTGTGTGTCAGATAAGTTAGTTGTATCTACCAGATGTTGCATATTTTGCCTTGTGTATTTAATTTGTAATTATAGCTAATAGCTGCTAATAAACCTTTTTATGCCTTTTTCAACACTCCACCAATCAGGGAAGACTTCATCATAAAAAGGCTGCGTAACTTCAGAAAAACTGTCCTTGTCTTCAAATAGGTTTACACACCACTCAAACGCAATATCATGAGATTTCAACGCTTCCATCGAGAGTATAGTATCATTGATACATCCTAGTCTGCTAGGGGTGACTAAAAGTACTTTGGCTTCCAGTTTTTTAGCTAAGTCTATCATCATAAAATCTTTCGTCACCGGTACCATAAGACCACCAGCACCTTCGACTAAAAGTATGTCACAAAGCTGTGAGAGTTCTTGGTATCTTTCTATGATCTTGTCTATGACTATCTTATTGTGAGTATCTGCACAAAAAGGGGCTGCAGGGAGGGGAAATGTATAGGATGTAACGTCATCTACAGTGAGATTTTTAAACTTCTCATTTACCTTTTGGCAAGCTTTTAAGAGTAAACTAGCATCATGCGGTATATCATTGACGCCGGTTTCAATAGGTTTAAATACACCCACGGCCAAACCTTTGGAAGCAAAGGCTTCAATGAGTTGTAGGGTGGTGTATGTTTTCCCTACGTTGGTGCCTGTGGCGGTGATGAAAAGTGATTGCACTTGCATTTCTCCATTTTTTTTGTATAATAGTATAGAATAATTTATGAGGATTTTAACATAATATGCCAAAGTTTGAAGAAGAGTTAGAGCTAGACTTAGAGTTACACGAACCACAGATGTTCAGAGTGTTACTACACAATGATGACTATACGAGTATGGATTTTGTTGTGGAAGTACTTATGGGTATTTTCCATAAGACGCAGGTACAAGCAGAACAGATCATGTTGCAGATACATGAAAAAGATAAAGCCATATGTGGTGTATACAGCTTTGAAATAGCACAGACCAAAGCACAGCAGGTCAAGCAACGGGCTAAACAAAATGAGTTTCCATTACTCGCAACCATTGAAGAGGATAGTTAATATGATCAGTATTGCACTAAACGATGTATTTAAACAAGCTGTAGGGTACGCTAAAGAGAACAGACATGAATACTTAACTGTAGAGCATGTATTCCTGTCGATAGTGAAAAGTGTAGCAGGAGAAGAGATACTTTCTATACTTGATGCAGACCTTAAGATGCTGGAGTCAGGTATCACAGAGCATATTACAAAGACCATTCCCTCACTAAAAGAAGCTGTAGAACCATTTGAGACTGTGGCACTGTCGCGCGCTATCAATGATATGATGACACACATCCACAGTTCTGGAAGAACAGAAGCCAGCATAGGTGACATGATAGCAGCGATCTTTATGCAAGAACATTCATATGCGGTGTATTTGATGAAAAAAGAGGGTATTACACGTGTAGATGTACTTGAAGTGATCTCTCATCGTTACGATAAAGCACACAATGCTACAGAAGAGAAGAAAGAAGAACAAACCCTTTTAGACCAGTTTACCATGGAGCTTGTATCACTGGCTAAAACTGGGAAAATAGACCCGGTAGTAGGGCGTATAGAAGAGATAGAACGTGTGATGCAAACGCTCTGTAGACGCAAGAAAAACAATCCTCTACTTGTGGGTGAACCAGGGGTGGGTAAAACAGCGATTGCTGAAGGATTGGCACTTAAGATCGCTGAAGATGATGTACCGGAAATACTCAAGGGCTCAAAAGTGTTTGCTTTGGATATGGGTGCATTGGTTGCAGGCACAAAATACAGAGGTGATTTTGAGAAACGTCTTAAAGGTATTATCAAGGAGCTTACAGCACAAGATGATGCCATTTTGTTTATCGATGAGATTCATACCATGGTAGGAGCAGGAGCAACCAGTGGTGGAAGTATGGATGCATCTAACTTACTAAAACCTGCACTTGCACGCGGTGATTTGAAGTGTATCGGTGCAACGACCTATGCAGAGTTTAGAAACTTTTTTGACAAAGACAAGGCACTGAGTCGTAGATTTGCCAAAGTAGATGTAGAAGAGCCAAGCCTTGAAGACACGATGACCATTCTACAGGGGATAAAACATAAGTATGAGGACTATCATAATATTACGTTTACAGACGCAGCACTCCAGTCGGCTATTGACCTTTCTGTAAAGTACCTGCATGATAGATTCTTACCGGATAAAGCGATGGATATCATCGATGAGGTAGGTGCGCACTTTATGCTTAGAGGAGAAGAGGGTGTGACCGTCAAACCTAAAGACATTGAAGAGAGTGTAGCGAAGATCATGAAACTTCCTTCAACGGTCATAGGCACGGATGATACAAGAAAACTGAAATCACTGGAGAAAGACTTAGCCTCTCATATCATCGGACAAGATGAAGCTATAGAGGCATTGGCAACGGCCATTAAACGTTCCTATGC